>JANMWH010000097.1:0-6976 GCA_031393945.1 Polaromonas sp.
GTCATTGGCATTTCAACCGCCAATGGCAACACGCAGGGCTACCGCATCAAGCTCAATTCGGTTCGCATTGGCGATGTGGAAGTGTTTGATGTGGATGCTGTGGTTACGCCGCAAGCCATGCCCTTCATGCTGCTCGGCAACAGCTTTTTAACGCGTTTTCAAATGACGCGTGAGAGCGATCAGATGACGCTGGTCAAGCGTTATTGAGGATTGTTGAGGATTATTGAAAATTGTTGAGCGTTATTTTCAGCGTCAAGGCGCAGGTTTTTTGCCAAACGCCAACTTTGACTCAGTGCCTTTGACTAGTTTGTTGATGTTGTCTTTGTGGCGCACCACCAGCAACAATCCCATCATGAAAATGGCCAGCAAAATGCTGCGCTCGGTGTACCACGCGGCGCGGTCGCCCATCAGGTAAAAAACAGGTGCAAAAGCCGCGCTGGCCATGGACGCCAGCGACGAATAACGCGAGAAAAACGCCACGATCACCCACGTAGCAAGCGTAGCCAAGCCCAGCACCCATTCAAACCCGAACAGAACGCCTGCAGCAGTTGCCACGCCTTTTCCGCCTTTAAAGCCAAAAAACACCGGAAACAAATGCCCTAAAAACGCGGCAAAACCAACCACAGCAATAGTGCCGTCGCCCAAGCCAACGTCTTTGCCGAACCACTTCACCAGCATCACCGGCAGCCAGCCTTTGAAGGCGTCCAGAATTAGCGTCACGACTGCAGCCGTGGTGCTGCCCGAGCGCAGCACGTTGGTCGCGCCAGGGTTGCTGCTGCCATACGTGCGCGGGTCTTTAAGCCCCATTGCGCGGCTGACGATCACGGCGAAAGACAGCGAGCCCAGCAGGTAAGCCGCTACCGCGGCGACGATTGAATACAAATAGTCCAAAACAAATCCTCTTTTAGGGTTGAATCACGCTTGCGCTGCGCGGGTTGGTCAGGCAGCCAGCGCGCACTGCACGGGTGTTGCGCCAATCAGCGCCAGGCAGCCTTGCGGCTCAACGCACACCAAGTAGCCGCGCCGGCCACCGTTGATAGCGATTTTAGGCAAAGTCAAAATGCTGGCTTCAACATACACCGACATCGTTTTGCGGGTGGCAAAAGGCGACGTGCCGCCGACCAGGTAACCGCTGTGCCTGTTGGCAACTTCTGGCTTGCACGGCTCGACTGATTTGGCGCCAATTTGCCGAGCCAAATTCTTGGTGGATACCGTTCGATTGCCGTGCATCAGCACCAGCAGCGGGGCGCCGTCCTGGTCTTGCATCACCAGCGTTTTAACGACAGTAAAGGGGTCAAACCCCAGCACCTGGGCGCTGTGCTGCGCGCCGCCGTGCTCAAGGTAGTCGTACGGGTGCTCGGTAAATTCAACCTTGTTGGCCCTGAGCCATTGGGTGGCCGGTGTTTCGCTGATGTGGTTCTTGGGCATGCGCGGTTCAATTTGACTTGCGATCAACCGGGCTTAATTTGGCTGAGCCGCGCTAAACCGCTGGGTCGCGAATTTCCCAGCGAATTTTGTCAATCTCTAGCAAAGTGTCGGTGCTGAGAACAGTGCCATACGCGTCGATGTCTGCATCAAGTTGCGCTAACGAAGTCACGCCGATGATGGTGCTGGCCACCTGCCACTTGGTGTAGCAAAACGCCAGCGCCATTTGCGTTGGGGTCATGCCATTGGCAATGGCCAATGCGTTGTAACGCCGTGCGGCGGCCAATGAATCTGGCCTGCCCCAGCGCTGCTTTTGCATGCTTTCGAACAGGCTCATTCGCCCGATGTCTTTGTGCGCCGGGTCGGCAATGCCTGACTTGTCGTATTTCCCCGTTAACAAGCCAAAGCCAAGCGGCGAATAGCCCAGCAGCGACACACCCAAGCGGTGCATGGTTTCGTCCAGCCCGTTTTCTACGGTGCGGTTAATCAGGCAATACGGGTTTTGCACCGTGGCCACACGCGGCAGGCCGTGCTGGTCGGCGAGCCGGCAAAACTCGAGCACGCCATACGGCGATTCATTTGACAAGCCAATTGCCCGCACCTTACCGGCTTTAACCAACGCGCCGAGCGCTTCCAGCTGTACGTGAATCGACGACACCTGCATGTCTTTTGCAGGGTCAAAATACATCATGCCAAACGCCGGTACATGCCGCGACGGCCAATGAATTTGGTACAGATCAATCACATCCGTTTGCAGGCGCTTTAAGCTGTCTTCACATGCCTGGGTGATGTCGGCAGCAGTTACATCGGGGCTGCCGCTGCGAATCCAATTCATGCCGCGCGCGGGGCCGGCTACTTTTGTGGCCAGCACCAGCTTTTGCCTTGCGCCCGGAGTTTTGGCAAACCAGTTGCCCAAAATGGTTTCAGTCAAACCAAAGGTTTCGGCCCTGGGCGGCACTGAATACATCTCGGCTGCATCCAGAAAGTTAACGCCCCGCTCCATTGAGCGGTCAAGAATCGCGTGTGAATCATTCGGGTTGACCTGCTCGCCAAATGTCATGGTGCCCAGGCAAATGGGGGTGACGTGTAAGTCGCTGCTGCCGAGTTGGATTAATTTCATGTTTTGCAAAAGTGGTGGTCGATTGCATCGAGTTTAGTGGCTGAGCCGGACTCGCCCTGTCGGCGTGATTTCGATGCATTGCGGTTTAAGCGATAGAAATGCCTCATTTATTTACATTTAAAGCGCCTGTCTTACAGCGCACACAGCGGCGCACCAGTACGATAAGTTTGCACAAACACACAGGCAGCCCAGCTGCCCAACCAAGGAGTCTTACATGACCACAACATCGCATTCAGCTAAAACTTTCTCCCTCAGCGCGTTGGCACTGAGCCTTGCCGTCCTTACAGGCTGCGCCAACATGAGTGAAACCCAGCAAGGCACCGCCAAAGGTGCCGGTATTGGCGCGCTGGGTGGCGCTGTGCTGGGTGCTGCAGTAGGTGGCTCAAAAGGCGCGGTGACGGGGGCTGTATTGGGCGGCGCGGTCGGTGCGGGCGGCGGCTACATTTGGTCCAAGAAAATGCAAGACCAGAAAGCTGCAATGGAAAAAGCCACCGCCGGCACCGGCGTTGCTGTTACGCAGACCAGCGACAACCGTTTGAAGCTGGACATCCCCAGCGATGTGTCTTTTGACGTGGGCCGCTCAGCCATCAAACCCAACTTCGACCCCATCTTGAATCAGTTTGCCACCACCCTGACTCAGCACCCTGAAACCACAATCAGCATCATTGGGCACACGGACAGTACTGGCACAGACGCCATTAACAACCCGTTGTCAATTGACCGGGCCAACTCCGCGCGCGACTACTTGGTGGGCCGAGGCGTGGCCCGCACCCGCATCGCCACGGACGGCAGAGGTTCACGGGAGCCGGTGTCTGATAACGGCTCTGCCCAAGGCCGAGACAAAAACCGCCGCATCGAAATCTTTGTAGCCGAACCAGTCGCGGCAAAATAGGTTTAAATATCAGTAAAACCCAATAAATACGGGCGTGACCAGCTATTATTTTTATAGTATCTGCTCGCCCCGTTGGGGTTATTTTGCAGACCCCCATGTCACCGCACGGACTAAGCTGCAGGTAAAGGCAATTTATCATTGCCGCCATGTACAAAGAAAAACGCGCATCTAGAAGTCAGTTTGTTCCTGTGCGCAGCCTCAACTATCACGTGTGGATATGGGGCGATGAAGCCGCATCCAGCAAGCTGCCCCCGTTAGTGTTGGTTCACGGCTGGATGGACGTGGCGGCGTCTTATCAGTTCATGGTCGACGCACTGCCTGATGCTTTTGCAGCAGGCCGCACCATCATTGCGCCCGACTGGCGCGGCTTTGGCTTAACCGCTGGCGGCGCTACCGACAACTATTGGTTTGCAGACTACCTCGCCGACCTTGATTTTTTACTTGACCATTACGTTCAAGACCAAAAGGTCGATTTGGTCGGCCACAGCATGGGCGGCAACGTGGCCATGATTTACGCCGGCGTGCGCCCAGAGCGGATTCGCAAACTTGTCAACCTTGAAGGTTTTGGCCTGGCGCCCAGCAAGCCCGCACAAGCCCCGACTCGCTACGCCAAATGGATAGACGAGTTGAAGTCTGTGCACAAAGGCGAACTTGATTTGAAGGCATATGACGAGCTCGATGGCGTGGCCAGGCGCCTGATGAAAACCAACCCCAGGTTAACGACTGACAAAGCCAACTGGCTGGCAGCGCATTGGTCTCGACAAGATGCCAGCGGCAAGTGGGTGATTTTGGGCGAGCCGGGCCACAAAGTGACCAGCGCAAACATCTATAAAGTTGAAGAAGCGCTAGAGGCATACAAGCGGATCACCGCACCAGTGCTGGCGGTAGAAGCCAGTGATGATTCACTCGACAAATGGAACCAGGGCCGCTACACGCTGGCCGACTACCACGAGCGACTCAAGGTGATTGCCGACGTTCGCGTGGCTCGCATTAAGGACGCGGGTCACATGCTGCACCATGACCAGCCTGAGCAACTGGCCGACATGCTTGCCCATTTTCTAAACCTGCCGTGAATTGGTCTTTTTAGCGATTTATTTGGGCTTTTTGAGAGTGTTTTAGGGCTTTTAATCAATAAATACGGGCGCGAGCAGCTCCTATATTTATAGCGATGTTGGCAATTTTAGCGAGGCAACGCAGTGCAACTCTGCGCAGCAAGGCTCAACCCAAGCCGATAGACCGCGAAATCACCTCTTTCATGATCTCGTTCGTGCCGCCGTAGATTCGCTGCACCCGCGCGTCGGCATAAGCCCGGGTTATCGGGTAGTCCCACATATAGCCTGCGCCGCCGTGCAGCTGTACACATTCATCCATCACTTTGCATTGCAAGTCAGTGGTCCAGTACTTAGCCATGCTGGCAGTAGCCGTATCCAGCTTGTCGGCCAGCACCAGCTCAATGCACTTGTCCACAAACACTTGCGCTACCTGCACTTCAGTTTGCAATTCGGCCAGCGTGAATCGGGTGTTTTGGTAGCTAGCCACGCTCTTGCCAAACACCTGGCGCTGCTTGACGTAATCAATCGTCCAGTCAATGGCGGCCTGCGCTGAAGACACGGCCGTAATGGCAATTTGTAAGCGCTCCCAAGGCAGTTGCTCCATCAGGCAGATGAAGCCGCGATTTTCAAAATCTTTTCCGCCCAGCAAGTTAGTGGCGGGCACGCGCACGTTGTCAAAAAATAGCTCGCAGGTGTCCTGCGCTTTCAGGCCCAGCTTTTTAAGTGGCTTGCCTTTGGTAAAGCCCGCCATACCGCGCTCAACAATCAACAAACTCGTGCCCTTGCCGCCCGCTGCCGGGTTGGTTTTGGCGACCACAATCACCACGTCTGAATGCCAGCCGTTGGTAATGTAAGTCTTGCTGCCATTGAGCAGATAGCTGCCGTCCGGTTGCAAAAGTGCGGTGGTAGTCAAGCCCTGCAGGTCGCTACCCGCGCCGGGCTCGGTCATGGCGATGGCGCCTACCATCTCGCCGGTTGCCATTTTGGGCAAGTAGTGCGCTTTTTGGGCGTCTGTGCCGTAGTGCAAGAAATACGGCGCAATGATTTCAGTGTGCAAGCCGTACCCAATACCGCTGAAGCCCGCCCTGCCCAAAGCCTCCATTTGCAGCACGCTGTAAAGCTTGTCAGCACCCGAGCCGCCATACGCCTCGGGCATCGACATGCACAAGAACCCATTTGCGCCGGCGCTGCGCCAAACATCTTTGTTCACGTAGCCTTGGTCTTCCCAGGCAGCATGGTGCGGTGCAATTTCGTGGTCAATAAAGCGCTGAAAACTGTCGCCAAAAGCAACATGATCGGGGGTAAACAGAGTGCGTGTAATCATGGGGTGCAAATATACTTCACGCTCAAAGTTTGCACCACCGAAAAGGTAAATGACATGCTTGAGGCTTTCATCTACGACGCGATTCGCACTCCTCGCGGCAAAGGCAAAAAAGACGGCAGTCTGCACGAAGTCAAGCCCGTCAATTTATTGGCTGGGGTATTGACTGAGCTGCAGCGCCGCAATCAGTTTGACACCGCGCTGGTGGACGATGTGGTCATGGGCGTGGTCTCGCCGATTGGTGAGCAAGGCTCGGTGATTGCCAAAGTAGCGGCATTGAAAGCCGGGTGGGACTACCGTTGTTCAGGCCTGCAATTAAACAGGTTTTGCGCATCGGGCCTTGAGGCCGTGAACCTGGCGGCGCAAAAAGTGCGCTCCGGCTGGGAAGACCTGGTGGTGGCAGGCGGCGTTGAGAGCATGAGCCGCGTGGCGATTGGCTCTGACGGCGGCGCATGGGCACAAGACCCCGAGACCAACAGCGCCACCAACTTTGTGCCGCAAGGTATTGGTGCCGACTTGATCGCCACCATTGATGGTTACAGCCGGGCCGACGTTGATGCTTTTGCAGTAGAGTCACAACGCCGCGCCGCGCACGCGCGTAGTAACGGCTACTTTTCGGGCTCCATCGTGGCGGTAAAAGATTTCTTGGGTCAAACCATTTTAGATGCCGACGAGTTCATCAAGCCGCACACCACCCTGGATGGTTTGGGCGCTTTAAAGCCTTCGTTTGAGCAACTCGGCGCGATGGGTTTTGACGCCGTGGCGCTTGCCAAGTACCCGGCAGTAGAGCGCATCATTCATGTGCATCATGCGGGCAATTCGTCGGGCATTGTCGACGGAGCGGCGGCGGTGCTGGTTGGCTCCCAAGCCGCTGGCAAGCTGCATAAGTTAACGCCAAAAGCCCGCATTGTGGCTGTAGCCGTGAGCGGCGCCGACCCCACCATCATGCTGACCGGCCCAGTGCCTGCGGCGCGCAAGGCACTGGGTAAAGCAGGGCTAACAATTGAGCAAATTGATCTTTTTGAAGTCAATGAGGCGTTTGCGGCGGTGCCAATGCGATTCATGAAAGAGCTCAACGTGCCGCATGAAAAAGTCAACGTGAATGGTGGCGCGATTGCCATGGGCCACCCGCTGGGCGCTACCGGCGCAATGATTTTGGCCACGCT
>JANMWH010000116.1:0-5151 GCA_031393945.1 Polaromonas sp.
TCAGCAAGCGCCTGATCAAACAGGCCAATCAAAGGCTTGTCTGTTCCCGCGGCGTTAAAACTCGCAAAGTCAGTGGCTGCGTTATAGCCCTTGGCCTGCAACTCAGCCACCAAATTTCGACCATCCGGGCGACCGCGCGGATTAGTTGTTGGGTTGTGTGGACGCCAGTAGTAGCTGATACCGCCCAACAGCACATCAATGCCCTTGCCAAGTGCCGCGTTATAGCCAGCACCGTCAGGAATAGCTTGGCGAGCTATTTCGTACTCGGCATCGCGGCTGCAAACGTGCGCAAAAGTTGCAGCAGGCGTGGCATGCGTTAATCGGGCCGTAGAAACAACGCCAGCGGCTTTGCCTTTGGCAATAGCCTGCTCCAAAATCGTGGCGCTGGGCAGGCCATTGCCCGTGGCCGGGCAGGTGTTGACAGCGTTTCTAACGTTGGGCGTGACCGACGTGTCCGCTGAAGGGTTGAATGTATTGGTCGCTCCGTCCATCGAAATAACGTCATTTTTCATTTTGACGCCTGTTGTGTAGGCGGCCATTGAAGGCGCACTGTCTGTGGTTTGTGCATCCAGAGAAAACGTCTTGATGCGTGCAGCTCGGGGCAAGGTGTCCATTGCCAGGCTACCGGCTTCACCGTACTTGAAAATGCGAGCGGCAGTCACAGACACCGGGCCCATGCCATCGCCAATAAACAAGATGACGTTTTTTGCCTCGCCAGCGGCGAGCGCTTGCGACGTTGCCAGTACCAATGCGCTGATGGTTAACAACGGTTTGGATAAGCGGTTCATATTTTGTGAGTAGGTTTTCATGATGATCTCTGGTTTGTTTGGAGGGCTTTACAGTCCCATCGCTTTACGGATGAGTCCAAAAACTGCGGTGTTGTCCAGCACCCCGCCGAAAGTGTCAGCGCCCCTGCCGATTGCTCCCAGGAACACATCAGCACCGCCGTGGGTTTCACTACCGGCGGCTGTTGGGATGGCGGCTTCTTGGTGATAGTTTTTGTCAAACACCACGGCATCGGTTAGAGCGGTGCGCGTCAATGGGCGGTTTTCTCCGTTACCAAATCCAATCGTGGTAAATGGAAATCCGCTGCTGTCCAGCGCTAAAGAGTTGTCTTCGTATTTACGCATCAACCCAAGAATGCCTGGATTTGTTTCCGTTGTTTTGCCAGTTCTTGCGGCGTAGCCGTTCAGTACCAAGGTGTGATCATGGTCCGCGGTGACCACAATCAGTGTATTTTTCAACGTTGGATCAATGAGCTTCATCTTGTCAATCGCAACTTTGATGGCGTCGTCGAACGCTACCGTGTCCTGCAGCGCTTTGCGCGCGGTGGTTTCGTGCAGGGCGTGGTCGATTCGGCCGCCTTCGACCATCAAAAAGAACCCTTTGGGGTTGCCCTTGAGTTGATCAATCGAGCGTGTCGTCATTTCTGCCAGGCTGGGCTCTTTTGCAGCGTCCCGGTCAAGGTCGTAGGCCATGTGGCTGGCTGTAAACAACCCAAGCAGCTTGCCGCTGGTGGGCAGCTTGTCAAACTCGGTCTTGTTGGCCGCATAGTTGTAGCCCTTGGCTTTCATTTCAGCGACGAGGTCACGGGTGTCTGTACGGCTGCTGCCAGTGCCCTTGGCAAGAAAGTGACGCAAGCCGCCGCCCAATACGACGTCGATTCCGTCGCCCAGCGCAGCATTGAACCCAGCACCGCCCGGGACCATTTGGTTGGCAATGGTGTTTTCGCCGTCGCGGTGGCAAATGTGCGCATAGGTTGCAGCAGGGGTTGCGTGGGTAATACGTGCTGTGCTCACAACACCAGTGCCCATGCCTGCAGTTTTGGCAAGCTCCAGCAACGTCGTCACCGGTTTGCCGTTGCTGGCTGCGCAGGTTGAGTCTGCGCCGACTGCGAAGTCCTTCAGGGTGTCCTTGTCATACGACGTGGTCTCTGCCGTCATGGAAACGACTTCGTTGTCCATCTTCACGCCGGTCATGTACGCAGCCATGGTGGGCGCACTGTCGGCGACCTGCGAGTTTTTAGAAAATGTTTTGATGAACGCCGTTTCAGGCAGCGTGTCCATTGTCAGCTCACCGTCTTCGCCAACCTTGTAAATACGTGCGGCCGTCATCGTGGTCATGCCCATGCCATCACCCAAAAAAAACAAGATGTTCTTTGGCGTTGCATCAGCCGTCGGCTCAGGGCTCGGAACCCCACCTCCGCTGCTAACGACGCCGCCACCGCCGCAGGCCGCCACGGCGATAACAGCGACACCAATCGCAAGGCTCCATCTTTTCATAACTGCTCCTGTTTATTTACAAAAATCTAAGCGTATAAAGTTGTGATGACACATTCATGACACCAACAATAAGGCAGTGAAATTTCTTTGCCATAAGGTGCTGGTGGCGCATCAGGCTGGCCGGCCACGTTCAGCCGCCATCAAGATCACCAAAAAAAATGGCGGGATTGTTGGCTTGTAATCAAGTGTGCAAGCAGTTGGCTTGCGCTGCAGATGTAGTTAGGTATTGAAGGTAAGTCTGCGGCGTTGGTCGCGCATTTGCTGTGCACACGCCGAATTTAGTTTGCTATTACATGCATAGCTGCTTACGCCGTGGTTGATTGGGCTGGGCGGCTAAGTTAGCCGCCAAAACTGCTTTTCAATCAGCCCGCGTGAAGCGCACGGCGATGCGGGTGCCGGTGCTGTCTGCCGGGCCAGCCGGCCAGGCGTCTTCAATGCTGACGGTGGCGCCGTGCTGCTGCGCAATTTCCAGCACGATGGCCAAGCCCAGGCCAGAGCCATCAACATTGGTGCCCAGCGCCCGGTAAAACGGCTGAAACACCAGCTCGCGTTCGGCTTCTGGAATGCCCGGGCCCGAGTCTTCAACCAGCAGCACCAGCGTGCCGCTGAACACGTCGACCAGTACGCGAAGAGTCACCTGGCCGTGTTCGGGGGTGTAGGCAATCGCGTTATCAATCAAATTGCGCAGCAACTCTTTGAGCAGCGTCGGGTTGCCCGCAAGCAGCGTTGACGGGCCGCCCAACTCGGGCCCGTCGTAACCCAGGTCAATTTGCTTTTCAAGTGCGCGCGGCACCGAGTCGGCCATCACCTCGTTGGCCACCATCACCATGTCAACCGGCTGCTTGGGCAGACTGCGGCCAGTGGCTTCGGCGCGGGCCAGCGCCAGCAGCTGGTTAACCGTGTGCGTGGCCCGCACGGTTGATTTGCCGATGTGTTTGAGTGATTTTTTTAGCTCGTCTGCGTTGGTCTCGCGCTGGGCCAAGTCGGCCTGCATACGCAGCCCGGCCAGCGGCGTTTTTAATTGATGTGCGGCATCAGCCAAAAAGCGCTTTTGCGTGGTGAGCGACGCCTTCAGGCGGCTGAGCAAGTCATTGATTGAAGACACCAGCGGCGCCACTTCTTCAGGTACAGCGTGGTCGTCAAGCGGGCTCATGTCGTCGGGTTTGCGGGCGCGAATGCGCTTTTCAAGCTGTGCCAGCGGCTTGATGCCGCGCACCAGCGCCAGCCACACCAGCAGCACCGCCAGCGGCAGCGTAACAAACTGCGGCACCATCGTGCCTTTGACGATTTCAGTGGCCAGTGTTTTGCGTTTTTCAAGTGTTTCGGCCACCTGCACCAGCACCAGATTAGTGTTGGCGTTGTTGCTTACGTTATTGCTTGCGTTATTGCCTGAGTTGTTGTTTTTAACGCTGGTTTTTCCGTCATCCGCAAGGTCTACTCTTATCCAGGTGTAGGCCACCCGCACGTCTTCCCCGTTGATCTGGTCTTCACGCAGGCGCACTTCGCCGTCGATGGTTTTGTCTTCATCCAGCGGTGGCGGCAATTCGCTTCCGCCCCCTAAAAATTCGCCTTTGGTGCCGCGCACCTGGTAGTACACCTGATCGGTGTCGTCAGCCCGCAAAATTTCGCGCGCCGGGCCAGTCAGGTTGAACTGCACCACGTTGCCTTTCACCGTTACCAATCTGGCCAGCGCCTGCACGTTGAATTCAAGCGCCCGGTCAAACGGCTTTCCAGCAATGTTTTGCGCCACCAGCCAGGTCAGCGCCAGCGTGATGGGCCAGAGCAAGATCAAAGGCGTGAGCATCCAGTCAAGGATCTCGCCAAACAGGCTGCGACGTTCTCTCTGGAAAATACGAATAGCCACCAGCTACCCAGGTATTTTTTCTAAACAGTAACCCAGCCCTCGGACCGTCGCAATGCGAATTGGCCCCTTCTCAATCTTCTTCCTCAGCCGGTGGATGTACACCTCAATGGCGTTGTTGCTGACCTCTTCGCCCCACTCGCACAGGCGCTCCACCAGCTGGTCTTTGCTGACCAATCTGCCCGCGCGCTGCAGCAGCACTTCAAGCAAGCCCAACTCGCGTGCTGACAAATCTACCATCACGCCGTCAATTGTGGCCACGCGCCCGCCCTGGTCGTAAATCAGCGGGCCGTGTTTGATGGTGCTGCTGGCCGCGCCCATGCCGCGCCGCACCAGTGCGCGCACTCTGGCTTCAAGCTCTTGCAATGAAAACGGTTTGGCCATGTAGTCGTCAGCGCCGTAGTCGAGGCCTTTAACTCGCTCTTCAACGCTGTCTACGGCAGTCAAAATCAGCACTGGCAAAGCAGAGCCGCGCGCGCGTAAACGCTTCAAAACTTCCAGCCCATGCATGCGCGGCAAACCTAAATCCAAGATGAGTAAATCGAACTCGGTATTGGTCATCAGTGCTGCGTCGGCTTCTGTGCCGCTGGCCACGTGGTCTGCCGCCGCGCCCGACGCGCGCAGCGTGCGCAGCAAGCCGTCAGCCAGAACCTGGTCGTCTTCAGCAATCAAAATACGCATGGGGGTCTTTCGGTTGTAGCGGGGGTGAGGTTTAAATTTTAGGCTTTTGACAAAGCAATAAATTTGTAAACCTCGTCTTTACTGGCTCGCCCCTGCATACACCTCCAGCCCCAGCGCCACCACGGTCGCTACGTCTTGCCCCACTGCCGCTCGAAATTCAAGCTCAGCTTGCGCCACGGCTCGCTCAAAACCGCCCAGCCACAGCAAGCCAACTTCCGTAAACACCACTTTTTTCGCCCGCTTGTCATACGCGTCTTGCTCACGCGTCACCAGCCCCCACGCTTCGCACTGCGTGACCAAATCGCCCATGGCCTGCTTGCTCATGCC
>JANMWH010000118.1:0-2880 GCA_031393945.1 Polaromonas sp.
TTGGTATGGCAAGGGGCCGGGCGTTGACCGTACCAGCGATGTGTTCAAGCATGCCAACATGGCGGGCACCACGGCTTGGGGCGGTGCGCTGGCGATTGCGGGTGACGACCACATTTCAAAAAGCTCCACCGCTGCGCACCAGAGCGACCATATTTTTAAGGCCTGCGGGCTGCCAGTGTTCTTCCCGGCCAGTGTGCAAGAAATTTTGGACCTGGGTCTGCACGCCATTGCCATGAGCCGCTACGCCGGCGTGTGGGCAGGCATGAAGACGATTCAGGAAATTGTTGAATCATCAGCCAGCGCGATGATTGACCCCGAGCGCGTGCAGATCAAAATGCCGACCGACTTTGACATGCCGCCCGGCGGCGTGCACATTCGCTGGCCCGACGCGCCGCTGGCGCAAGAAGAGCGGCTGTTTGACACCAAGTGGTACGCCGCGTTGGCCTACATTCGCGCCAACCGGCTGAACTACAACGCGATTGAAAGCAAGCAAGACAGATTCGGCATGATCGCCAGCGGCAAGGCGTACAACGACACGCGCCAGGCGTTGATGGACTTGGGACTTGATGATGCGACTTGCCAGCAGTTAGGAATAAGGTTGCACAAAGTGGGCGTGGTGTGGCCGCTTGAGGCACAACTCACGCGTGAATTTGCCACAGGCCTGCAAGAGATTTTGGTGGTTGAGGAAAAGCGCCAGGTCATTGAATACCAATTGAAAGAAGAGCTGTACAACTGGCGCGCCGATGTGCGGCCGAATATCGTTGGCAAGTTTGGCGATGCGGGGCCGGGCGGCGGTGGTGAGTGGAGCAGACCAAACCCATCGGCCAACACGCTGCTACGCGCTAACGCTGATTTGTCTCCTGCATTGATTGCCAAAGCGATTGCCGAGCGGGTCAAAAAGTTGGGTCTTGACGCCGACATGACTGCCCGTATCGACGCACGCCTGGCCGTGCTGCAAGCCAAAGAACAATCATTGACTGTATTAACGGTCGACAGCGAGCGCACGCCGTGGTTTTGCTCCGGCTGCCCGCACAACACATCAACCAAAGTGCCCGAAGGCTCACGCGCGATGGCCGGCATTGGCTGCCACTACATGACGCTGTGGATGGACCGCAGCACGATGGGCTTTACCCAGATGGGTGGCGAGGGCGTGCCGTGGGTGGGCCAGCAACCGTTTACGACAGACACACACATTTTTGCCAACCTGGGCGACGGCACGTATTTTCACAGCGGGCTGTTGGCCATTCGCCAGTCGATTGCTGCTGGCGTAAACATCACCTACAAAATTTTGTACAACGATGCAGTGGCCATGACAGGTGGCCAGCAGATTGGTGAGCGGGCTGAAGGGCATTCGGTGGTGCAGATAGCGCAATCAATGCGGGCGGAAGGCGCTATGAAAACCATAGTAGTGACCGATGAGCCTGAAAAGTACGACGGCGTTGCGTTGGCTAAAGGTGTGACGGTTCACCACCGAGACGAGCTGGACATGTTGCAAAAACAGTTCAGAGAAATCAAGGGCACAACCGTCATCATTTACGACCAAACTTGCGCCACTGAAAAGCGCCGCCGCCGCAAACGCGGCACGCTGGTTGACCCGGCCAAGCGCATTGTGATAAACGAGCTGGTGTGTGAAGGATGCGGGGACTGCGGTGTGCAGTCCAACTGCATGAGCGTGGAGCCACTGGAGACCGAGTTTGGTCGCAAGCGGCAAATTAACCAGAGCACCTGCAACAAGGATTATTCGTGCGTGAAAGGGTTTTGCCCCAGCTTCATCACCGTTGAGGGCGGGCAGCTGAAGAAGAAATCGAAGGCAGACGCCAAAGCCAACCCGTTTGCCCTCGGTGAAATGCCAGAGCCGATGATTCCAGCGCTCAACGCTAAGCACCCGGTATGGGGCATTGTGGTGGCGGGCGTAGGCGGCACCGGCGTCATCACCATCGGCCAGTTGCTGGGCATGGCGGCGCACATTGAAGGCAAAGGCATCGTCACGCAAGACGCGGCAGGCTTGGCGCAAAAAGGCGGCAGCACGTGGAGCCATGTGCTGATCAGCCAGCGGCCCGGCGATATTTGCACCACGCGTGTCGGCACGGCCAGTGCAGACTTGATCATTGGCTGCGACCCGATAGTAACCGCCAACAAAGAAACCATGCTGCGCATGCTGGCTGGCAGAACGCATGTGGCACTTAACGCTCACAGCGCACCTACCGCATCGTTCGTTCACAACGGCGCATGGCAAAACCCGGGCGGCGCTTGCCAAATTGAAATTGCCAAAGCAGTGGGAGCGGAGAACGTCGGCACTTTTAACGCCGACTTGGCGGCCACCAAGTTGATGGGCGACAGCATTTACACCAACCCGATGCTGCTGGGCTACGCGTGGCAAAAGGGCTGGATACCCCTCAGCCTGGAGTCGCTGACTCGCGCGATTGAGCTCAATGCCGTGGCGATTGACAACAACAAAACCGCTTTTGCGTGGGGCCGCCGCGCGGCGCACGATTTACCGTCTGTTGAAAAGCTGTTTGCACCTGCGCAAGTGATTGCCATGCCCGAATCGAGACTAGCTCGTGACAGCGTGGACGCACTCGTTGCCAAGCGGGTTGAGTTTTTGACCGCTTACCAAAACGCCGACTACGCCAAGACGTATGAAGCGTTTGTGCGCAAGGTCGAACGCGCTGAATCAAGCTTGGGTAAAACCCTGCTCACCCAAAACGTCGCCCGTTACTTGTTCAAATTGATGGCGTACAAAGACGAGTACGAAGTTGCACGCCTGCACACCGACATGGCGTTTTTGAACAAAGTCAACGCCATGTTTGAAGGCGACTTCAAACTCAACTACAACCTGGCGCCGCCGGTAATCTCAAAGAAAAACGAAAAAGGCGAGCT
>JANMWH010000131.1:0-2395 GCA_031393945.1 Polaromonas sp.
GGCGTCGGCTAAAAACCCAGCCAACTTCAAGCGCTGCGCCTCACCACCCGACAGCGTGGGCACGGGCTGGCCGAGTTTGACGTATTCAAGACCCACGTCGACGATGGGTTGCAGGGCGCGGACGACTTCACGGTCTTGCGCGAAGAGTTGGATGGCTTCGCTGACGGTTAGGTCGAGCACGTCGGCTACGTTCAAGACTTTTGAAATGCTTTGGCCGATGGCTTTGCGTTCAATCGTCACTTCCAGAATCTCCGGCCGGTAGCGCTTGCCGTCGCAGTCTGGGCAACGCAAATACACGTCGCTTAAAAACTGCATTTCGACATGCTCAAAACCCGAGCCGCCGCAGGTAGGGCAACGCCCGTCGCCGTTGTTAAAGCTGAACTTTGACGATGTGTAGCTGCGCTGCCGAGCCAACGGCGCTTGCGCAAACAGCTCGCGCACGGCGTCCCAAGCGCCCACGTAACTGGCGGGGTTGGAGCGCGCGGTTTTCCCGATAGGGGATTGGTCAACAAACACGACATCCGTTAAATGGTCAGCGCCCATCAGCCGGTCGTGCACGCCGGGCGTTTCAGTGGCTTTGCCGAATTGGCGGAGCAGTGCGGGCGCCAGAATGTCTTGCATCAGCGTGGACTTGCCCGAGCCGCTGACGCCTGTCACAACGACCAGCCGTTGCAGGGGAAAGTCGACTGTTAGATTTTTCAGGTTGTGATCGCGTGCGCCTTCCAGAATCAGACGCGGTGTGGCGTCTGTCACCGGGCGCTTGAAACCCATGCCGACCTGCTTGCGCGCGCCCAGGTACGCGCCCGTTAGTGTGTCGGCGTGCTTCAAGTCTTCAGGCGTGCCGTCAAAAACAATTTGCCCGCCGTTAACGCCAGGGCCCGGGCCCATGTCAATCATGCGGTCAGCCGCCAGCATCACGGCGGGGTCATGCTCCACCACCACCAGCGTGTTGCCCGCATCGCGCAGGCGGTGCATGGCCTGGGTGATGCGGTTCATGTCGCGCGGGTGCAGGCCAATCGACGGCTCGTCGAGCACAAACAGTGTATTGACGAGCGATGTGCCAAGCGCGGTGGTCAAGTTGATGCGTTGCACTTCACCGCCTGACAGGGTGCGGCTTTGGCGGTCAAGTGTGAGGTAGCCAATGCCGACATCGCACAGGTATTTCAATCGCGTCTGGATTTCTTCAAACAGTGACTTGAGGGCTTTTTGCTCGGCGTCATCTCCTGCCGCTGCAAATGACAGGCTGGCAGAAAACTTTTGCAACCTGTCAATTGGCAGGCGCATCAAATCATGCAGGCACAACCCGGGCATGGCTTCTAGTTGGGCGCGCGTCCATTGCACGCCCACCGGCATAAAGCGTTCAGCGGGGGGAAGTACAGCATCAGCCGCGTCTTTGGTGCCCAGCCTCCACAGAAGCGATTCGAGCTTTAACCTGGCGCTGCCGCAGGTCTCGCAGGGCGTGTAGCTGCGGTACTTGGACAGCAGCACGCGGATGTGCATTTTGTACGACTTGCTTTCCAAGTATTCAAAAAACCGTTTGATGCCAAACCAGTGCTGGCTCCACTTGCCGTTCCAGTTGGGTGAGCCGTTGATGACCCAGCGCTGGTGTTCAGGCGTGAGCTTGTACCAAGGCGTGTCTCGCGGCACACCTGCGGCTTCGGCATGGCGCATCAGGTCGTCTTGCGCTTCTTTCCACGCTGGGGTTTGCATGACTTTGACTGCGCCTGCGCGTAGCGTGAGCTTGTCGTTCGGAATCACCAAGCCGTAGTCCACACCAATCACGCGGCCGAAGCCTTTGCATTTTTCGCACGCGCCCATTGCGGAGTTGAAGGAAAAGAGTGATGGCGTCGGGTCTGTGTAACGAATATCGCTGTCCGCGCAATGCAGGCCTGTGGAGAAGCGCCACAAAAGCTCGTTAGCCCCCACGCTTTTCACTGCGTGTAATGCGCTGCCCCCCGAGGGGGCTGGCTCGGCTTGGGGCGGCCCTGCGCTGTCGCCGCCGTTAACGGCTTGAACATACACGTTCAAACGTCCACCGCCGCGCTTGATCGCCACTTCAATCGCCTCAACAGCGCGTGCTTTTTCAATCGTTTGGATGCGAAACCTGTCGGCCACCACGTCCAGCAATTTGTGTGGCCCGGCCGGCGTAGCCACTTCACGCTCGGCATGTACGCGTGTAAATCCGCTGGCAGATAACCATTGCTCTAATTGTTCAGCGCTGGTGTTGCCAGGCAGTTCCACCGGGAAGGTCATCACCACTCTGGCGTCACCCTCAGCCGTGCGCGCCATCAGCTCCGCATAAATCGACTCCGGCGTGTCATGCCGCACCGCTTGCGCGGTTTGCTTGTCAAACAACTGCGCCGAGCGTGCGTAGAGCAGCTTCAGGTGGTCGTTC
>JANMWH010000134.1:0-1928 GCA_031393945.1 Polaromonas sp.
TGGCCCGCATGGGCCGCAACCTGCCGTTTGCCTACAACAGAAAAGAAGCCAAAGACCACGGCGAGGGCGGCACGCTGGTCGGCGCGCCCATCAAGGGCCGGGTGCTGATCATTGACGACGTGATGTCAGCAGGCACGGCAACCCGAGAGTCGATTGCCATTATTTTGGCGGCTGGCGGCACACCTTACGCAGTAGCCATTGCCCTGGACAGGCAAGAAAAAGCCACTGAAAACGGGGTGGATGTAGACCACAGTGCTGTGCAGTACGTTACGAATCAGCTGGGCTTGCAGGTTTGCGCTATTGCGCGTTTGACTGATTTGCTCGACTATCTCAAGCAGAGGAAGCTGGACGTCGACGCCAACGCTGGTCTGAAAAGTGCAGATGCCACTGCAGAAGCCGCCAGTTATGCGGCGGTTTTGGCGTATCGGCAAAAATACGGGGTTGATTGATGCAGATCAGGGCGCTTTCAGTCGCATTGGCCTGCAACGGCTTATTGGCTTGGTACAAAAATGTCACTACTTGACGTAAAACGCAGAAAGGCAAAGCGACGTGAGTAAGTTTGCAATCGTTGCGGGGCTGATAGCCCTTGCTGGCGCAAGCGGCTTGGCCGAGGCCCAAAGCATTTACTCTTGCGTTGACGCCAAGGGCCGCAAACTCACGTCTGACAGGCCGATTCCCGAATGCATTGACCGTACCCAGCGCGAACTGTCGCCCCAGGGCACCACCAAGCGCATGGTTGGCCCCACGCTGACCGCCCAAGAGCGCGCCGCACAAGAAGAAAAAGAAAGAGTTGCAAGTGAAGAACGCGCTGCGGCGCAAGAAGAAAAGCGCCGTGACCGCGCGCTGCTGTCGCGCTACCCCAATAAAGCTGTGCACGACAAAGAGCGCGCGCAGGCGTTGGAGCAGGTCAATGAAGTGATCAAGGCGTCAGCCAAGCGCACGCAAGAGCTGGCTGAGCAGCGCGCCTCTATCAGCATGGAGATGGAGTTTTACAAAAAAGATCCGAGCAAAGCGCCTGCCGCACTCAAGCGCCGGATTGATGAAAACGACGCCAGTGTGGCGGTGCAAAGGCGCTTTTTAACCGAGCAAGACCTGGAAAAGCGCCGCGTGAATTTGCGCTTTGATGAAGAGCTGGTCAAGCTTAAGCAGCTGTGGGCCATGGCGGGTGCGCCCGTAGTTGCCCCTGGTGAATCGCCGCCCGCGCCCGCTGCGCAAAACGGCCCCAAAAAGCCGAATTCATCTCAAATTAAGTATTAAACAGGGCTGTGGCTCAATCAATACGGGCGCGAGCAGCTCATTAAATAATAGCAAATGGTTGGCTGTGGTAGCCCGACAGCGTAGCGCTGAAATCTACTGCCCCAGTCTTTTAGCCAGCAGCGCGTTGACCTGCGCCGGGTTCGCTTTGCCCTTGGTTGCCTTCATGGCCTGGCCGACGAGGGCGTTCATGGCTTTGGCGTTGCCTGCGCGTACTTCAGCTACGTTCTTGGCGTTGGCAGCGAGGACCTCGTCGATGATTTTTTCGAGCTCGCCGGAATCGCTGATTTGTTTTAGGCCTTTGGACTCGATGATGGCGTCTACGCGCTCGAGTTCTCGAAGCGCACTGAGACCGGCGTCTACTTTACCAGGCAGGGATCCAAATACCCATTCACCTTCTTTAGGTGTCCAAAGGTGATCAAACACTTGCTTAGCGGCGTTGCTTGAGATGGCCCCGTCGTCAATTCGCATTATTAGAGCGGCCAGCGTTGATGCACTCACTGGTGCACTGTTGATGTCTAAATTCTGCGCGTTTAACCGACGAGAAACCTCGCCCATTACCCAGTTACTCGCCAGCTTAGGCTGGTTGCTCTCAATTGCCACTTTCTCAAAATAAGCTGCCATCGACTTGCTTTGCGTCAATTGCCCAGCATCATATTCAGGCAATCCGTACT
>JANMWH010000356.1:0-2468 GCA_031393945.1 Polaromonas sp.
AAAAAAACGAATGCTGTATTTTAAGCCACACTGGCACGGCCCAATCAGCTGCGCAGCTTTGCAGAAAACAAGCTCCGTTCCGTGCTCGTATGTTTCCCTGAACTTGCAGCGGTATTGGTATTTCTCAATTGTGGCGGCGGCCGACCGCAGGGGCGCGACACAGCCGAACGTTGACAGCATTGGGGCACTGCTGGCAGACGCAAAACAGCGTTGCAGACTTTTCTCATGCTCAAAAGCGTGACGCTGGTGCTGGCCTAGTGGTATCACCCGGTAGCGCAACGCGGCAGCAATCGGTACTATAAAAACCAAAGCACGGCAGGAATTACCTGACGTCAACCTACCTATTTGCGGGAGTGTTTTGTGCCAGCTGAGTCCATCCTTGAAACGCGCGGCCTGACCAAAGAGTTCAAAGGGTTCATTGCCGTCAATCAGGTTGACTTGAGAGTCCAGCGCGGACACATACACGCGCTGATTGGGCCGAACGGGGCGGGCAAAACTACCTTCTTCAACTTGCTGACCAAATTTTTAGCGCCCACCAGCGGCAGCATCACCTTTAATGGCGTAAACATTACCCACGAAAAACCGGCTCAAACCGCGCGGCGCGGCATTGTTCGCTCTTTCCAGATTTCAGCGGTGTTCCCCCACCTGACTGTTTTGGAAAACGTACGCGCAGCGTTGCAGCGTGACTTGGGGACATCATTTCATTTTTGGAAGCCGGAAAAGTCCTTGTTCCATCTGCATCACCGCGCGCTTGAAATACTTGCGCAGGTAGACCTTGCAAGCTTTGCCGATGAGATGACTGTCAACTTGCCGTATGGCCGCAAGCGCGCCCTTGAGCTGGCCACCCCGCTGGCGCTGGAGCCTGAGTTGATGCTGCTGGATGAGCCCACGCAAGGCATGGGGCACGAAGACGTGAACCGTGTCACTCAGCTGATTAAAAAAGTGTCTGCCGGCCGCACTATCTTGATGGTCGAGCACAACATGGGTGTGGTGTCGTCCATTGCAGACCGCATCACGGTGCTGCAACGCGGCTCCATCATTGCAGATGGCACCTATTACGACGTCGCTAAAGATCCGCTCGTTATTGAAGCCTACATGGGTACATCCAACGCTGAAACTGCGGGTGTCCACTAAAAATGACCAAAGAGCTGCTCACCATCGAAAACCTGCATGCTTGGTACGGCGAATCGCACATCCTGCATGGCGTGAACCTGACCGTCAGCGAGGGTGAAGTGGTCACACTGCTCGGGCGCAACGGTGCTGGCCGAACCACCACAATGCGAGCCATCATGGGCATGACGGGTACGCGCAAGGGGTCCATCAAAGTCAGCGGCATTGAATCTATCAAAATGGCGGCACACAAAGTCGCCCGGCTGGGTGTGGGTATTGGCTACTGCCCAGAAGAGCGCGGTATTTTTGCGTCCCTGAGTGCCGAAGAAAATTTGATGCTGCCGCCTGTTATTGCGCCGGGCGGCATGGGCATTGACGAGATTTACGCAATGTTCCCCAATTTAAAAGAACGCGCTAGCAGCCCCGGCACGCGGCTATCGGGTGGCGAGCAACAAATGTTGGCCGTCGCCCGCATCCTGCGCACCGGCGCACGCCTGCTGCTGCTTGATGAAATTTCCGAAGGCCTGGCGCCAGTCATTGTGCAAAAGCTGGCCGAGATGATCCTCACGCTGAAAGCCAAGGGCTACACCATCGTGCTGGTGGAGCAGAACTTTCGCTTTGCCGCGCCATTGGCAGATCGTTTTTATGTCATGGAACACGGAACCATCGTCAAACAGTTTGCACAACCCGAGCTGACCCAGAACATGGGCATGCTGCAGGAGTATTTAGGAGTCTGACCAGTTCACCCTGGCAGCGTGTATTTCACTTTACCGTCAACTTATTCAACAGGAGTCATTCATGAAATTCGCACACCTCAAACCAGTTATCGCTGCCATCGCCATTGGCTTGGGTGCGGCAGTGTCTGTGCCAGCTTTGGCGCAGGGCACCGGCCCCGTCAAAATAGGTTTTATCACTGACATGTCTGGCCTGTACGCTGACATCGACGGCCCCGCTGGCGCTGAAATGATCAGGTGGGCGGTGCAAGACTTTGGCGGAAAAGTACTGGGCCGCCCGGTTGAAGTGTTGGTGGCCGACCATCAAAACAAGGCCGACGTTGCATCGTCCAAAGCGCGCGAGTGGGTTGACAAAGACGGCTTGTCCATGCTGATTGGCGGCACCAGCTCGGGCACGGCGATTGCCATGTCTAAAGTCATGGCCGAGAAAAAACGCCCCTTCATCGCCATTGGTGCAGGTTCTGCCCGCCTGACCAACGAAGACTGCACACCGTACACCGTTCACTACGCATACGACACCGTTGCACTGGCCAAAGTAGCCGGTACAGCGCTGGTCAAGGCCGGTAACAAAAGCTGGTACTTTTTGACGGCCGACTATGCGTTTGGCTATTCGCTTGAGGGCGA
>JANMWH010000236.1:0-2126 GCA_031393945.1 Polaromonas sp.
AGCGGTAGTGAGTTTGCGCTTGTGCTTGCCCCCATCCCAGCCCCACGTGCAGTCGCCAGAGGCAACAGCTCTTTGGCCTGTCCAAGTCCGCATTGGCGGACTTGTTGCCGCAGGCCGCAGCCCCGGGAGGGGAAGGAGTCAGAAAATGCCCTGTTTTTAAAGTGTTTTAGGCCTATATCCCAACAAATACAGGCGCGACCAGCTTCTTTATTAATAGCATTTTTAATGCACAGCAAAGTCATGGCTTCCGGCTTCGCGCTGGCCAGGGGAGATGGGCTTGCTGCTTACTTGATGCACACCGACCGCACCATTTTCAAATCAGTCAGGCCCATCAGCACTTTTTCCATGCCGTCCATCTTCAGGGTGCGCATGCCGCTGTTGACGGCGCTGGCGAACAGTTCGGCAACCCGAGCGCGTTCTTGAATCAGCTTTTTAGCGGCGTCGTCGGCAATCATTAACTCGTGCAGGCCAATGCGGCCTTTGTAGCCGGTTTGGTTGCATTTGTCGCAGCCTGCGGCGCGGTAAAAGTGCAAGCTGCCGCCCGTGCCGTAGCGCTCGGTCCAGTCGTCTAACAACTGCTGGGACTCGCCGCCGGCGTCTACCTTCCATGCGTCGCTGTGTTTGAGCTCTTCTGCGTATTCTTTGATGAAGTCTTTGAGCTCTTGCGAGCTGGGCGAGTAGCTTTCTTTGCAGTCACACAACTTTTTAGCCAGCCGCTGGGCCAAAATGCCGAGCAATGCGTCTGCAAAGTTAAACGGGTCCATGCCCATGTCTAGCAGACGCGTGATCGACTCGGGCGCTGAGTTGGTGTGCAGAGTTGAAAACACCATGTGGCCAGTCAGTGATGCCTCCACGCCCATTGACACGGTTTCTTTGTCGCGCGACTCGCCGACCATGATGATGTCTGGGTCAGCCCGCAGAAACGCGCGCATGACCAGCGCAAAGTCGATTCCCGCTTTTTTGTTGATTTGTACCTGGCGCAGGCCTTTTTGGGTGATTTCAACTGGGTCTTCGGCCGTCCAGATTTTGGTGTCGGGCGTGTTTAGAAATTTAAGGATGGAATGCAGCGTGGTGGTTTTGCCCGAGCCGGTGGGCCCGCACACGTAGAACAAACCGTAGGGCTTGCTGACGGTTTTTTCAAGGCGCTCTTTGTTGTGCGCAGTTAGCCCCAACTTTTCAAGCGGTATGGGCTCGCCCGCGGCCAAAATGCGCATGACCACGTCTTCAACCCCGCCTGATGACGGAATGGTGGCTACGCGCAGCTCAATGTCTAGCGGGCCGTATTTTTTGAATTTGATTTTGCCGTCTTGCGGTTTGCGCTTTTCTGAAATGTCCAGGTCGCACATGATTTTGAGGCGCGTGACCATGGCTTGCCTGAACTGCGCCGGCACTTCAATGTACGGCTGCAGCGTGCCGTCAATTCTGAATCGGATTCCAGTTTTGGCTTTGCCGGGCATGGGCTCAATGTGAATGTCTGAGACTTTTTGGTTGTATGCGTCGATGATGACTTTGTTGACAAATTTGACCAATTCGTTGTCTGCGGCGGCGGACTCTAGCGCAGAGTCGTCGTGGGCGTCGCTCTCAAGTGGCGAGTCCATGTCGGCCAGCAGCTGGTCAATCGAGCCGCCATCCGCGCCCGCGCCAAAAAGTTGGCCCAGGGTTTCTTCAAACTCGGTTTGCGTGGTGACGGTGTAGCTGAATTTGCTGGTGCGCGGAAACACTTGCGGCACCACGCGCGCGCCGCGCACGGCCTCGGGGTCAACACACATGATGACCAGGCCAGCGGGCGTTTCTTCCAAAGGCATCCAGCCTTGCTGCACTACAAATTCGCGTTTCAGCACGCCGTGCAGCATTTCAGAGCGAATACGCCCGCTGTTAAACGGCTCGTACGGTACGCCGAAAAATTTGGCCAGCGACGGGCCAATTTGCGATGGCCGAATACCGCGGTCAGCCATCAGCAAGTGTTCAACCGTGATGCCGCCCAATCGGGCTTTTTGTACGCAGGCGGCTAGCTGGTCAGCGCTCAGTACGCCGTCAGTCACCAGGCCATCGTATTTGGTGGCTTTGCGGCGCTGTGCGTCGCTGGCTTTTTGAAGCCGCTGGCGAATGGCGATGCCGAGTGTTTT
>JANMWH010000240.1:0-14286 GCA_031393945.1 Polaromonas sp.
CGGTAAATCCACACCGCGCCCAGCTCACCTGCGTGGTCTGAGCGCAAGTCGCCGACCAGCTCTTTGCTTACCCGCGGCGCTTCAAACGCTTTGGCGATGCTTTGCATTTGCGGCCGTACGGTTAAAAAGCCTCGGTAGGCCAGTTCCATCAGCGGCGTTGCGCCGGGCAAGCTGGCCATGCGTGCCAGCCAGCGCCAGCCCGGCAGCACCGCCCACAGCGCAACAAAAGCAGCTGCGCCACTGCGCACGCTGCCATCTGCCAACTGCACGTGAAAGCGTTTTAAGTAAGCAGCGCGGTCGCCACCGGGCGGCAGCACAGTTTGCGCCAAGCTGACATCGGCAAATGCCAGCCGGGTAGCCGAATCAATCGGGCTCAGGCCTTGGTAAACGCCGATTTCGCGGCGGCACAGCGGGCAAGCGCCGTCAAACAGAACGGTGAGCTGTCCGGACTGTACTGCGCGATTTTCAAGTTCAATTGTTGACATCGTTTGATATTGCCAGACTGCGGTAGATGTTGCGTGCGTTTTACGCAATCACGAGCGCGCTGTGCGGACATATGGCTAGCCTTGGGTGGCTTTTTGGTCACTTGAATGCCGATAATAAGAATAAATAAGGCCATTTGCCGAATGAATACAGGCGCGAGCGGCTCCTTTAATCATAGCGCCGACGGCTGCTGCGTTTTGGGTTTGAAGGCGCAGTAGCTGCTGACCGCGCATTCATAGCACTTGGGCTGGCGCGCCATGCACACGTAGCGGCCATGCAATATCAGCCAGTGGTGCGCGTCTACCAAATACTCGGGCGGAATGCGTTTGAGCATTTTCAGCTCTACTGCCAGCGGCGTTTTACCTGGCGCCAAACCGGTTCGGTTGCCCATTCTGAAGATGTGTGTGTCGACTGCCATCGTCGCTTCTCCAAAGGCTGAGTTGAGCACCACATTGGCGGTTTTGCGGCCCACGCCGGGCAGCGCCTCAAGCGCCTCCCGCGAGCGCGGCACAACGCCTCCATGCTGCTCGACCAACATTTGGCAAGTTTGCAGCAGGTGCTTGGCTTTGCTGTGGAACAGCCCAATGGTTTTGATGTATCCCTCAAGCCGCTTCAACCCCAAATCCCAAATAGCCTGCGGCGTATTGGCCACTGCAAACAAGCGGCGGGTGGCCTTGTTCACGCTCACGTCAGTGGCTTGAGCAGACAGCAGCACAGCGGTCAGCAATTCAAACACGCTGGTATATTCAAGTTCAGTTACCGGCTGCGGGTTTGCCGCTTTGAGCGTCGCAAAAAACGGTGCAATATTTTCTTTTTTCATAAAGTTATTTTTACATGTCTTTGCCCCCCAATCTGCCTGCTGCATTGAGTTTTGCATCGCGCTTGAACAACGTTGAAACCTCGGCTATCAGGGAGCTGTTCAAGTTGTTGGGCAAGCCCGGCATCATCAGTTTTGCCGGCGGCTTTCCTGACCCAGCGCTGTTTGACGTGGAAGGCATCCGCATGGCGTCTGAGCAGGTGCTTAGTGGCCACCCCGGCGCAGTGCTGCAGTACGGCGCCACCGAAGGTTGGGGCCCGCTGCGTGAAGCGCTCAGCGGCTATCTTGCTGACAAAGGCATCACGGCCACGCCCGAGCAAATCATCGCCACCACCGGCAGCCAGCAGGGGCTGGACCTGATTGGTAAAACCATGATCAACCCCGGCGACAAAGTCATTGTTGAGGGACCGACGTTTTTGGCCACCATTCAGTGCTTTCGGCTTTACGGCGCCGAGCTGGTCAGCGCGCCAATCGATTCCGATGGCGTGAAGGTCGATGAACTTGAGCGACTGATCATTGAGCACAAGCCCAAGCTGGTGTACCTAATTCCTACCTTTGGCAACCCGAGCGGTGCTCTGCTGAGCCTTGCGCGCCGTAAGCGCATTTTGGAGCTGGCCGTGCAACACCGCGTGCTGGTGGTTGAAGACGACCCGTACGGCGAGCTGTACTTTGGCGCACCGCCGCCGCCGAGCATGCTGGCCTTAAGCGAAAGCGTGCCGGGCTCGCGTGACTTCATTGCTTATTGCGGCTCGTTCAGCAAGGTGCTGTCACCTGGCCTGCGGGTGGGCTGGATGGTGGCGCAGCCGCAGCTGCTGGCCAACGCCGTGATGTGCAAACAGTTCAGCGACGCGCACACCAGTAACCTGACGCAAGCGATTGCCGCGCAGTACTTGGGCTTGAGACGAATGGATGCGGCACTTGATGTGGTGCGTAAAACCTACGCTGAACGCGCGCGAACCATGGCCACCAGCCTGCGCAGTGAGTTGGGTGGCGCAGTAACTTTTAACGCGCCAGAAGGCGGCATGTTTTTCTGGTCACGTTTGACAGCGCCCAACGCAGACGCCGCTGAATTCGCCAAACGCGCGATTGAAAAGCTGGTGGCCTTTGTGCCGGGCGCGCCGTTTTATGCAACCAGTGTTGATAAGGCAACCTTTCGCTTAAGCTTTGCGACAGCAGACACGGCCAAGATTATTGAAGGCGTACAGCGGCTTGGCAAGGCGCTGTAGCAGTCAATTTAATTTTTTAATCGCTACATAATCAGGAGCTGCTTGCGCCTGTTTTTATTGGGCTACAGCTCGTTTTATTAAGTATTTATATGCAATACCGAACTCTGGGCAGCAGTAATCTAAAAGTCTCCACGCTGTGCCTGGGCACGATGATGTTTGGCGACCAGACCGATCAGCTTGAAGCGGCACGCATCACGGCTGACGCGCATGCCAACGGCGTGAACTACATCGACACCGCTGACGTGTACACCAACGGCGCGTCTGAAACCATTGTTGGCGAGCTGCTAAAAAACCAGCGTCACGACTGGGTGCTGGCCACCAAGCTGGGCAATGCGATGTCCAAGCGAGTCAACGAGGGCCACTATTCGCGCAGCTGGATGCTGCGTGAAATTGACGCCAGCTTGAAGCGCTTGCAAACCGACTACGTTGACGTGCTGTACCTGCACCGCGACTACAACGGGATGAACCTAGAAGAGCCGCTGCGCGCGTTAGATGCCATGCTGCGCGCCGGCAAAATTCGTTACTGGGGAGTGTCCAACTTTCGCGGCTGGCGCATAGCCGAGCTGATGCGACTTAGCGGACAGTTGGGCATGCCGGGCCCAGTGGTGTGCCAGCCGTATTACAACTTGCTCAACCGCATGCCTGAAGTTGAAATTTTGCCTGCCTGCCAGCACTACGGCATTGGCGTAACGCCGTACAGCCCGATTGCGCGCGGCGTGTTGACCGGCAAATATGCACCCGGCCAAATGCCAGATGCCAACAGCCGCGCAGGGCGCGGAGACAAGCGGATTATGGACACTGAATTCAGAGCTGAATCGCTCGCCATTGCGCAAACGCTGATGGCGCATGTGCAGCAGCGCGGATTGAGTCTGGCGCAATTTGCGTGCGCGTGGGTGTTGGCCAGCCGCGCGGTAACGTCGGTGATTGCGGGGCCGCGCACGCTGGCGCAGTGGCTGGACTACCTGCCGGCCGTTGACGAAGTTATCACGCCTGAAGACGAAGCGCTTATCGACAGTTTGGTCAAGCCCGGCCACCCTTCAACGGCTGGCTACACCGACCCGGCCTACCCTTTGAATCCACGTTGATTGCACGCTGACTGCACGCTGTTTCGGTGTCTCGTCAATTGCAGTGATCTGGGCTGCGCATGCTTAAACTGAAATCACCATTTTTCAAGGAGACTTCATCATGATTACCCTTCACGGCTTTCCCGCGTCTAACTATTACAACAAGGTCAAGCTGGCGCTGCTAGAGAAAAATGTGCCGTTTACCGAGGCGACTGCGCACCCCATGAAGCTCGACGCAGACGTGCTGGCGGCGTCACCGCTGGGCAAAATTCCGTTCATCACCACGCTGCAAGGCACGCTGTGTGAAAGCCAGGCGATTGTTGACTACCTTGAAGCTGCGTACCCTACGCCTGCCTTGCTGCCAGCTGACCCGTTCGCCGCGGCGAAGGTGCGCGAGCTAACAACTTTTATTGACTTGCACCTGGAGCTGGTGGCGCGCGAGTTGTATACCCAAGCGTTTTTTGGTGGCACAGTGAGCGACAGCGCCAAGGCCAGGGTTCGCAAGCAGCTCGACAAAAACATTGCAGCGTTTAAGCGGCTGGTTAAATTTGCGCCTTTTATTGCGGGCGACACTTTTACGCAGGCCGACTGCGCGGCCTTTGCCAGCCTGCCCTTGGTGGGCATG
Source organism: Polaromonas sp. (assembly GCA_031393945.1). GTDB lineage: Bacteria > Pseudomonadota > Gammaproteobacteria > Burkholderiales > Burkholderiaceae_C > Polaromonas. The sequence goes on from JANMWH010000240.1 coordinate 4,216, forward strand.
GCAACCAAAGCGATTTACTCTGAAGACGTGTTGATTTCTGCTGGTGTCGACTACAAGCCGTACATAAAAATGATTAGCGAGCGGCCCGCCGCACAGCGTGTGATGGCGGATCGCAAAGCCGCTGCGGCTGCCTGATAATGGGAAAGCAAAAATATTGCTATTAATACGGGAGCTGCTTGCGCCCGTATCTATTGGTATTTTAAGCTATTAGCACTAAAAAACAGCCCGAACGTCGTTTTTTTGCTGCTCGTGCGCCTTTAAAACGTCAAAGCGTCAAGCCTCAATCAGCTGCCCGTGATCTTCAGCACTGCCGCCACCCGCATGGCTGCGTAGGCATCGTTGGCGGCGTAAATCAGTTGCGCTTCAGTGAGTTGCGGGTTGGCCCAGTTTGAGGTGCTGGCTTTTTTCGACTTGATAAAGCGCTTGTTAAACAGCACCGCCACCGCGCCGCGCACGCCCATGTCTTTGCGGTAGCCTTGGTCACGAAACACGTTGTTTAAATCCAGCACGCCTTGCAGGTCAGCGCCCAGCTTGTAGGTAATGCGCTTTTTGTCATCACCCAAGCCAAATCCGGCTTTAATAATCTGCGGTGATTCCAGCAACAAACCCACCACGCGTCGGCATTCGGGGTCTTCAAGCTGAAAAATCCACGCCTTGTTAAGCGTTGACAGCTGCACAATGTGCGGCCCGGTTGACGCTTCGTTTTTGGCAAAAGTCGGCTTTGATTCAGTGTCAAACCCCAGCACTGCACATGGGTGCAAGGCTTCATGCGCTGCTGTGGCCTGTGCGGCGGTGGTCACCAATTCAATTTGGTGCAAACTCAGGCGGTCAAAAGGCTCGAGCAGGTTGATCTGCTCTTTATCAGGTACGTATTTTTCAGTCATGGGCGTAGTCGTGGCGTTAAGCCAGAATACCCCAGTTGATTAACGCAAATGAAAGTAGAGCCCATGAAGTCCCGCCCCGCTGGTGGTTTGGTGTACAGCACCGACGGTGGCCGCATGTGCCCCGCGTGCAGGCACGCTGTGGCTTTGTGCGTTTGCAAGCAAGCCAAGCCGGTTAAAACCGATGGCGTGGTTCGCGTATCGTTAGACAGCAAAGGCCGAGGCGGTAAGAGCGTGACTGTCATCAAAGGCCTGCCGCTGGATGCGGCGGCGCTATCGCTGCTCGGCAAGCAGCTGCGCAGCGCTTGCGGCTCAGGCGGTACGACCAAGGACGGGGTCATTGAAGTGCAGGGCGACCACTGCGCCGCGGTGGTGGCGGCGCTTGAAAAGCTTGAATACAAGGTGAAGCGTGTAGGCGGATAGCGACAATTAGCCGCTAAAATCAAAATAAGCTACCTTTAGGCTTATAAAATGAGACAAACTCTTACCAAAACCTGCGCCGCATTGGCGAGGCCATCGTGTGAAAAGTTGGCGAAGAGCTCTGCTTCTTGAAAGGACGTTTGTGCAATATTCATCATGGATAAGCTTGGCAGTAGTGCTGCTTTGCGGCGCTGCATTGGGCAGCGGTGGGCTGCTGCTGTGGCAACAGCGCGGCGCAAAACAGGCGCTGAACTTGCCGCATAAATGGCCGCTGCGCTCCCGGGTCATGTTGACCGCTGAAGAGGCGCAAGCTTTTGAATGGTTGCGCGGTATCTTTCCCGACCACTTCGTGATGTGCAAGGTGCCAGTTCTGCGCTTTACCGTGCCCATAAAAAGAGAGCAAAAAAGCTTGGCTCGGCGGTGGCAAGAACTGCTAAACGGCGTGCACTGTACTTTCACGGTGTGCACCAAAGACGGAACCGTTATCGGCTGCGTAGATGTGCACGGCAGGCGCGGTTTGGCCACGACCAGCCGTGAACTCAAAGAGCGTCTGCTGGAAGACTGCGCAGTGACTTACATCACCGTGCGTCCCAGTGCCCTGCCTAACGCAGGCGTCGTTCGCGCGGCTTTCTTGGGCGAGACCAAAGAAAAAAGCGCTGTGGACGCCGCCACGCGGGGCGGGGACACCAACTTTAATGTCGAGCTGGCCAACTTTTCAGACGACAAACGCCAGGCTGCCTTGAAAGAGCTGAATAAAAAATTTCCTCCAATGCCAAACGAGGCCGAGATTTTTAACCCGGATGGCACCGGCGCTTTCGCAGCAGTGCGGTCGAGGCGCACCAAGCCGATATTCGACGATTCATTTGTTGCGCCGATAGACAGCCACAGGGGTCCGCTCAGTTAAGCGACTTTGGTATTGCTTGCCGTAGCGGCCAGCATGGCCAGCGCCAAGCGGTCATTGCCGAAGTACATGTCACTGCCAACAAAAAAAGTAGGCACACCAAATGCGCCTCTGGCGATGGCTTCATCGGTGTTGGCTTTGAGTTGAGCTTTGATTGCCGGCTGCGTGATACCGGCCATAAATTGGTCTGCGTCGATGCCGCAGTCGCTGCAAATGCGTGCCAGCACGGCGTCCCTAGAGATGTCTTCTTGCTGCGTAAAGTAGGCCGCAAATGTCGTTTCAACAAAATTTAGCAATTGGCTTGGAGTGACGTTGTTTTGAGCCACCCACAAACATCCGCGCATGGCTTTTACGCTGTTGACCGGAAACACCTTTGGCGGAAACTCAATGACCACACCCGCTTGCCGCGCGCAGTCTTGCAGGTCTTTAAGCAGGTAACGGTTGCGCGGTGAGTGCGCGTCTTCACGGCCTGCGTACATGCGCTGATTAACAGTGTTAAAAATGCCGCCCACCAGAACTGGCCGCCATATGATGCTGCCGCTGTGCCGGGCCGCTAGCGGTTGAAGGTTGCGAAACGCCAGGTATGACCACGGGCTTGAGCAGTCGAAGAAAAATTCCATCATGACGTGCTACGGGCTACGGGCTACGGATTAAGGGAATTTGGCGGGGCTGCGCGCACGCTGTCAGCGGTTTGCCCGAACAGCGCTTGACGGGCTTCGTCTGTCAGCACGGGCGCGCGCAGTTCTTTGCCCAGGTCAAGTCCCCGCTTGACAGCGTGCCGTTCAAACAAGCCGTTGTACCAACGCTCAACTTGTGGGAACCTGGAAAGGTCCACGTTTTGCGCCTTGTGGGTTCGCACCCATGGGAATATCGCCATGTCGGCGATGGAGTAGTCAGCGCCCGCAACGTAGGCCCGGGTAGCGGCGAGCTGAGTGTTTAGCACGCCGTACAAACGGTCAACTTCTTTGCCATAGCGGTCAATTGCATAGGGAATTTTTTCAGGAGCGTACAACAAAAAATGCCCGTTTTGCCCAGCCATGGGCCCCAAGCCACCCATTTGCCACATCAGCCACTGCAGTACCTGGTAACGGCCGCGCATCTCGCTGGCCGGGGGTAAAAATTTGCCGGTTTTCTCAGCAAGGTATTGCAAAATTGCGCCGCTTTCAAACACCGCAATAGGTCCCCCACCGCCAGTGGGCGCGTGGTCAACAATGGCCGGCATGCGGTTGTTGGGACTAATGGCCAGGAAAGCTGGCGCAAATTGCTCGCCCTTGCCTATGTTGATCGGAATAAAGTTAAAAGGAAGCCCGCATTCCTCGAGCATGATCGAAATTTTCCAGCCGTTGGGTGTGGGCCAGTAGTACAGGTCAATCATTCAGTGGCCCTTTTTTTGGGGGGTGGTGGCGTGCGGTTGCCACGCCAACGCAATTGCTTTTATTCGAGGTCTTCCATCGCCAGCAAGTGGTAACGCTGGCCATAGCTGAAATGCACTTTGCGCACCTCTTGCATGACGCGCTCGGCGACTTCATCAGAGTCGGCTTTGATCATCAGCGCACAGTTGCCTTGCCTGGCCAATTGAACATACTTGCGCACGGTTGCGCCTTCGGTGCCTACGGCTGGCAACTCGACTTCGCTGTCGCCGTCAACGCGGCCGACCTCACGCAGTACGGTAGCGGCGTCAAGGAAAGTCACTGCTGGGTACCCACTCAATTTAGCAAGTTCAGCGGCAACCTGGTGCGCGTCTTTGTCGTGCTCAAACATGATGAACATGTAGCCATTTGGGTAGAACGCGCCGCCAAAGGTCACCATATCGGGTGTGAGCTTGAAGCCTGTCATAAACAAAGTCCTTTGGAATTTATTGAGGGGGTCAAATAAAGAAGAGAAATAGCTTTCTTGAACTGCTGGTCTGAAGTCAAGAATACAAAATGGGTGACCGCGCGTTTGATTATGCAGTATTTGTTTGGGGTGAAGAATATGCAAAAAGAGTGCTGTTTGTCCAATCGATGCGGCAGCACGAAGCTATGAAAAAAATAGCACAAGTTGTTTCCGTCGACGCCTAATCGCGCGGCCTGACCTCAAGAATCATCACCGGTGGTACGCGCCCATCGGTGTCGCGCGGCATGGTTTCTGTTTTGACGATGGCTTTTATAACCGCTTCGTCCCAAGCTTTGTTGCCGCTTGATTTTACCAGCCGCTGGCTGGTGATGGTGCCGTCAAGCGAGCTGCGTACTTCGATTTCTGCTTTGGGATTGCTGTCTATGGACTCAGTGAACACGATGTTTGGTTTTACTTTAGCGCGTACTTTGCCGCCATAGCCTGATGAAGGGCCGCTAGATACCTTGGCGGTACCGGTCGCGTTTTCATCACCAGTTGCGCCAGCCGTACCCATCATGCGGGCCAGATTGAGTTTGCGCTGCGCCTCAACCGCTGCTGCGCTCACCGCATTGGCGGCCGCAGCTGTGGCTTTGTTGGTAGCGGCGAGCTTGGCGGCCGCTAACTTCGCTGCTTCAAGTCGTTTTGCTTCGTCTTTTTTGCTTTGCTCTTTTTCTGCTTTGGCGTCCATGGCGGCTTGGCGCTTATCTTGCGCGTCTTCTTGTTCGCGCTCCGCTTTCTGCTGTGCCAGTTTTCGCTTTTTTTCCTGTTCCAGTGCGATGTCGACATTCGGCTTGGCCGGGAGTTTAAGCGGCGCGACCTTCTGCTGCGGTACCTCTGCTGGCGCGGGCGTAGGCTGCGTGGGCGCAGCAGCTGCGGGCAACGGCGGGGCTGCTTGCTGCACGGTGCTTGACCACAGCTCGGCTGAAAAGCTTGGCGATGAATCACTTCGCTTCCAGCTCACGCCCCACGTCAAGGCGGCGATAAGCAAAGCATGCACCAACACCGCCAAGCCGATGGCGCGCACCCTGCCCGAGCCTGGCGGTGGGCCAAAATCAATACGGTCGAGAGCGCTGGGCATTGCGGGTGAATAAATACGGGTCGGCTAGCTGGGCGATTTACTTACCGGTTTGCACCGACAAACCCACTCGCGCAACCCCTGCTTTTTGCAGGTTGTCCATCACTTTCACCACCGTTTCGTATTTGATGGATTTGTCAGCGCTGATCACCACGGGTGTCGCCTCGACGCCTGCCGCACCGGCCTTGACGCCGGGCTGCAGCCTGATGATGTCAGCCGCAATGCTGCTTACGTTGCTGGTGGTGGTATTGTTTTTTATTTTGATCTGCACTGCATCGTCTTTACTGATCAAAATTTGAACCGGACTGGGTGGTTGCGCAGCTGCTTTGCCGACCTTGGGCAAGGCAATCATGCTGGGCGTGATGAGCGGCGCGGTGACCATGAAAATAATCAACAGCACCAGCATCACGTCGATAAACGGCACCATGTTGATTTCGCTGATCGTGCGGCGGCCTCGGCCGCGGGAGTTTATGGCGGGCATTGGTTACTCCGCGGCTGGCCTGATGTTTTCATTTGCCCGATGGCGACTGCGCGCCAAGGTTGCGCTGCAAAATATTTGAAAACTCTTCAATAAAAGTTTCAAGCTTGTTCGCAATGCGGTCAATGTCGTGCGCAAACCGGTTGTAGGCCACCACTGCGGGAATGGCGGCGAACAAACCAATAGCGGTGGCCACCAGCGCTTCAGCAATACCGGGCGCCACAGTAGCAAGGGTGACTTGCTCCAGTGCCGCCAAGCCGGTAAACGCATGCATGATGCCCCACACTGTGCCAAACAAGCCCACGTAAGGCGACACCGAGCCAACGGTAGCTAAAAACGACAGGTTGGACTCAATGGCGTCAAGCTCGCGCTGGTAGCTGGCGCGCATGGCGCGGCGTGCGCCGTCTAGTAGCGTGCCGGGGTCAAGAATGCGGCGTTCGCGGAGTTTTTGATACTCACGCATACCACTGGCAAAAATACGCTCCATAGGGCCGGAGTATTTGGCATTTTGTGCGGCACTGGCAGACAAGTCATTCAAGCTGGTGCCAGACCAAAACTCACGGTCAAACTCTTCATTGAGCTGCTGCACTTTTTTAAGCGCCACGAGTTTTCGAAAAATGGCTGCCCAGCTGGCAATTGATACACCTACCAACAGCGCGACCACAGCTTGTACGACCCAGCTGGCATTGAGCAGCAGGCTAACAATAGACAAGTCTTGGTTCATGCGGGTAGCCCTATTCGGAAGATAAGCGGTTAAGAATGTGGCTCGGAATTCGGGCAGGCCTCAAGTCTGCATCAACCCAGCCAATACGAACGGCACCTTCACATACCAACGTCGGTAGCTGCTCAGTCTGCTCTGTTTTCAGTAGCGCCTGCTGCTCAATTATCAGGCTTGCACGGCCTATTTCTTTGACGCTGGCAGTAACAAACAGTTCATCATCAAGCCGGGCAGGGCGCAGGTAGCGCACGGTCGATTCAGCCACCACAAACATGCCGCCCGTCACCTTTTTTAAGTCAGATTGCTCAATACCCATGCTTCTGAGCCATTCGGTGCGGGCGCGTTCAAAAAATTTAAGGTAATTGGCGTAAAAAACAATGCCGCCTGCATCGGTATCTTCCCAATACACGCGTAGGGGAAAACTGAAAACTGATCTACTGAGTGGCATGCTCAAGCCGCGCAATGGCTTCTTGCAGTTGGGGCATAGCGCTGGCCGTTGAAAAGCGCAAATATTGCTCAGGCGCTGCAGTGCCAAAATCGCGGCCTGGCGTGACTGCTAAATGCGAGCGCTTCATCAGCTCAAAAGCTACCTCCCAGCTACCGTTGACACCCCATTTTTTTGCCAGCTTTGAACAATCAGCGTAGGCGTAAAAAGCGCCGTCTGGCATGACGGGTACGGTCAAGCCCAGGCGGTTCAGTTCGGGAATAAAGTAGTCGCGGCGAGCTTTGAATTCAGTGCGGCGGCGTTCGTATTCAGCCAGGCTTTCAGGCTCAAAGCAGGCCAGCGCGGCGTGTTGGGCAATGGTGCTGGGGCAGATAAACAGGTTTTGCGCCAGCCGCTCAACGACTGGCACCAGCGCCTCAGGCACCACCAGCCAGCCCAATCGCCAGCCCGTCATGTTGAAGTACTTGCTAAAGCTGTTGATACTGATCACGTTGTTACCTAGCTCACCCGGCATGGCAAGCGCAGTTTGTGCAAATTGCGCGTCGTAACTCAGCCCCAGGTAAATTTCGTCGATCATTGTGATGCCGCCGCGTGCATCTACAAACTCGGCAATTTTCTGCAGATCCGCAGCTGCAATCGATGTGCCGGTGGGGTTAGACGGTGAAGCCAGCAGCACGCCACGTGTTTGCTGCTGCCACGCAGCTTGTACTTTGGCCTGCGTGAGTTGAAAACGCTCGTCTGCCGTAGTTGGTATCAACACCGCCTTGCCGTCCGCTGCGCTTACAAAGTGGCGATTGCAAGGGTAGCTGGGGTCAGGCATCAAAATTTCGTCGCCCGCCTCAATCAGTGCCAGGCAGGCCAGCTGCAGCGCGGCAGACGCGCCAGCCGTTAAAACGATTCGGCTGGGTGCAACTTGCACATTGAGCCGCGATGCGTACCAAGCGCTGATTTTTTCGCGCAGTGCGGGCAGGCCCGTGGCTTGGGTGTATTGCGTGTGCCCGTTCGCAATGGCGTTGGCTGCTGCCGCTTGCACTAAAGGCGGTGCGGTGAAGTCAGGCTCGCCGATATTTAAAAAAATCATCGGCTTTGGCGTGTGTGCGACTTTGCGTGCTAATTCAGAAGCAGCCTTGGCTACTTCCAGCACGTAAAACGGCTCTATGCGTTCGGCGCGCTTGGAAATTCGCATGGTGGTAGCTCGGGGGTTCAGGTAGCGGTCTTGGGGCTGGGCACACGCTGGCTGTCGTTAGCCACCTCTAAAGCCCGCAGCTGCGGCGCCAGTTTGTTCAGTACGCCGTTCACGTACTTGTGCCCGTCGGTTCCGCCAAAGGCTTTGGCGAGTTCGATGCACTCGTTCATGACCACCCGCCAAGGCACGTCAAGGCAGTTTTTAAATTCGTACGCGCCTATCCACAGCACACCGTGCTCAACAGGCGAAATTTCAGCCATCGGCCGGTCAAGCAAGGGCGTAATGGCCGCGTCAAGCGCAGCCGCCTGCGCGATGCAGCCATGCAGCAGTGCGTCGTAGTGCGCTGAATCGGCTTTGTGAAAGCCGACCAGGTCACGTGTGAATGCATCAATCGATTCCGCCGAATTGCCGCCTACGAAATGCTGATAAAGCGCCTGCATGGCGAACTCGCGTGAGCGAGTGCGAGCAGATTTGTCGGCTGCTTTTTTCACGCCAGTATCGGTTAAACCGGAGCGGGTTTGGGGCGGGCGTTTGGGTTTTAGAGGGGTGTCGGCCATGGGTTCTTTGGTGGATTGGCCGGCTAGCTCAGCTCGGCCAGCAGGTTGGCCATTTCAACGGCGACTCGCGCCGCCTCAATGCCGTTAGCGGTTTGTCTGGCTTGGGCTTGCGCAATGTTTTCAGTAGTCAAAATGGCGTTGGCAATTGGCAACTGGTAGTCCAGCGCCAAGCGGGTAACAGCGCCGCCGCTTTCATTAGCGACCAATTCAAAGTGATAGGTTTCGCCGCGAATAATGCAGCCCAAGGCAATCAGTGCATCAAACTTGCCGGTTTCGGCCATGGCTTGCAAAGCGCTGCCAACTTCAAGCGCGCCAGGCACTTTGACATGGGTGATGCGTTTGGCGTCGACATGCAGCGCGGCTAGCTCGCGCAAGCAGGCGTCGGCCAGTGCGTTGGTTACTGCTTCATTGAAGCGCGCCTGCACGATGCCAATGGTTAATTTTTTGCCGTCTAGCTTGTCGCTTAGGCCTTTTTCTGCACCAAACATATTGTCTTTCTGCGAAGGTGGGTGAGTGCTGGTTTATTTTTCGGTGCGGGCAATGTAGCCCACGGTTTCCAGGCCGTAGCCGACCATGCTGGGCATGCGCCGCGGCGTTCCCATTAAATTCATTTTGTGTACGCCACAATCACGCAAAATTTGCGCACCTATGCCGTAAGTGCGCAGGTCCATGCGGCCGCGCTCCGGCGCTTGGCTGGCGCGCGCTGTGCCTTCAAATTGCGCCAGCAGTTGCGCGGCACTCTCGCCGCAATTGAGTAGCACCACCACGCCTTTACCGGCGTTGGCTACGTAGTGCAGGCTTTGATCCAGGTTCCATGAATGCATGGATCGGCCGGTCTCTAACGCATCTAAAACCGACAGCGGCTCGTGCACGCGCGCGGCCACCGTTTCGTCTGCGGCCCATTGCCCTTTGACCAACGCCAAGTGCAAGCCTTGGCTGGGTTTGTCTCTGAAGGCGTGGGCGGTAAATTCACCCGCTGCGGTTTGCAGTGCGCGGCTGCCGATTTTTACTACCAGCGATTCGTGTCGGCTGCGGTGTTCGATCAAGTCGGCAATGGTGCCAATCTTCAGGCCGTGTGCAGCAGCAAACAGCAGCAGGTCAGGCAATCGGGCCATGGTGCCGTCGTCGTTCATGATTTCGCAAATCACCGATGCGGGAGAGCAGCCGGCCATTGCGGCCAGGTCGCAACCCGCTTCGGTATGGCCAGCGCGCATCAGCACGCCGCCATCGACTGCTTGCAGCGGAAAAATATGACCTGGCTGCACCAGGTCTTCTACCTTGGCGTTGCTTGCCACCGCCGCTTGCACGGTGCGGGCGCGGTCTGCGGCCGAAATGCCGGTAGTAACGCCTTCGGCAGCTTCAATCGACACAGTGAAGGCGGTTGAATATTTACCGCCATTTCGGGTGACCATTGGCGGCAGCGCCAGGCGCTCGCAACGCTCACGGGTAAGGGTCAGGCAAATCAGGCCGCGGCCAAAACGCGCCATGAAGTTAATCGCTTCGGGCGTAACGTGGTCAGCCGCCAAAACCAGGTC
>JANMWH010000250.1:0-2808 GCA_031393945.1 Polaromonas sp.
ATCGCAAGGCGCCAGCTCTAACACCGACTTCAGCGTAGGTGCTGTGCTGTTCGGCGGCGGCGGTGGCGGCGGCATGAGCGGCTACACCAACACCCCACAAGGCAAGGTCGTGATAGCGGCCTTCACTGATTCGTACAACCAGATGGTCAAGTCCCTGCGCGCCTATAAACCGCAATCGGTTCAAGGCCAAGGCTTGGGCGGAGGCGGCAGGTTGGCGGTTGATGGCGCAGCGCCACCGAGCAGAACCTCAGCCCCCGGCGGCGTACCTGCGAAGAAAGCTGTGCCCGTCAAGCCTTAAACAGCAACACCGGCTTAAAAAGCACCTTCGGGTGCTTTTTTTATTGCCGAAATAGTGCTACAGCCCAACAAATACGGGCGCGAGCAGCTCCTGTATTTATAGCATCTACGAGACATCAAAGCGTAAAAATCTTCCCCGGATTCATGATATTTTGCGGGTCAAGCGCGCGCTTGATGGTGCGCATCATATTGACGGCGCCGTCGCCGGCTTCGGTCACCAAAAAATCCATCTTGTGCAAACCCACGCCGTGCTCGCCAGTGCAAGTGCCTTCGAGCGCCAGTGCCCGGCTCACCAGCTTGTGGTTCAGCTCTTCCGCAATGCGGCGTTCTTCAGGAATGTTGGGGTCGATCAGGTAGCCGAAGTGAAAGTTGCCGTCGCCTACGTGGCCAACCAAAAAGTACGGAATGTCGGTCGCGTCGACCTCGGCGATGGAGTCCAGCAGGCAATCGGCCAGGCGTGATATCGGCACGCAGGTGTCGGTCGAAATCGCGCGGCAACCGGGGCGCGACTGAATCGCGGCGAAGTACGCGTTGTGCCGCGCGGCCCACAGCCGCGTACGCTCTTCGGGCGTGCTGGCCCACTCGAACGCGTCGCCGCCATGGTTGCTGGCGATTTCCTGCACCAGCTCAGCCTGCTCTTTTACGCTGTTGGGCGAACCGTGAAATTCCATCAGCAGCATAGGAGATTCGCGCAGCGTGGTTTTTGAATGCGCGTTGACCATGCGGATGGTATTGCCATCGATCAGCTCCACCCGCGCAATCGGTATGCCCATTTGAATCACTTCAATCGTGGTGCGCACAGCCGCTTCAATGCTGGGGAACGAGCACACCGCCGCGCTGATGGCTTCGGGCAGCGGGTACAGCTTTACGGTGACCTCCGTGATCACGCCTAGCGTGCCTTCACTGCCCACCATCAGCCGCGTCAGGTCGTAGCCCGCAGATGATTTTTTAGCCCGCGTGCCGGTGCGAATGATTTCGCCGCTTGCTGTGACCACAACGAGTGCCAGCACGTTTTCACGCATGGTGCCGTAGCGCACGGCATTCGTTCCGCTGGCCCGGGTGGCGCTCATGCCGCCCAGGGTCGCGTCAGCGCCGGGGTCAATCGGAAAAAACAAACCGGTGCTTTTCACGGCTTCGTTCAATTGCTTGCGCGTCACGCCAGCTTGCACAGTCACGGTCAAGTCTTCAGCGTTGATTTGCAGCACGTTGTTCATGCGGCTCACGTCAATGCTGATGCCGCCTTGCACGGCCAGCAGGTGGCCCTCAAGCGATGTACCAACGCCAAATGGAATCACGGGCACGTTGTGCAGTGCGGCCAGTTTCACGGCGTCGGACACGTCTTGCGTGCTTTCAGCAAACACCACAGCTGACGGCGGCGGCGCGGCAAACGACGATTCATCCCGGCCGTGCTGCTCTCGCACCACCAAGGCAGTAGAGCAGCGCTCTGCGAAGCGGCTTTTGAGTGCGTCGATAAGCGCGGCAGGCGTTTCGCGCTGGGCTATTTCGGGGATCAAATGAGCGGGCAGGGGGGCGTTCATCAACAAGCTCCTGGAGGGTACGTGCTTGATTTTGCACCGATTACGCCCGTCTTGGTACCAGTTGTCTCAGACCCTGGCCACTTCACTGCTGCTCGCCATGTTTGTGCGCACTGCGTCGGGTGCTCACAAAATCGGGAGCAACTTACCACTTCGATTAATTGGATTGACGGACGGACGGAATCAACCAGCTCATGCAGAACACTGCAAACAAAAAAGCCCGCCGCTCAGAGCCAAGCGGCGGGCTTTTGCGGTCAACAGACCGGCGACTTAAGAGCCTGCAGCCTTGCCAAACTCTTCGCGTGACAAGAAACCATCGGCGTTGCCGTCCAGCTGGTCGAAGCGCTCGGCAATGGCCGGCATCATTTCAGCTTCTTTCTTGTCCAGCTTGCCGTCCTTGTTGACGTCAGCACGCGCAAAAGCAGCATCCAGGTCTTTTGCCGTGGCTTTAGTGCCTCCGGCCATAGGCGCCGGTGCGGGTGTTGCCGCAGGGGCAGGCGTTTGGGCGTGCGCTACTGTTACAGCACCCAAAGCCCCGATGGCCAGTGCCGCAATCAGCACCACGCTGCTGGCTTCAAAGTTAGGAATAAAATACTTATTGCGCTTGGTTGTAATGGACATACCTAGAGTCTTTCAAAGTTAAGGAGTCACCATTGCAACGCAAAAATAACTGTGCCGCCAGTCATTTTGCAATGCGTTTCCCCAGCTACATGATGCGGCGCTGCGACACATTTTTTAGCTTGACGTAACGGCGGCACGGCTCTCAGTTATGCCCTTTCACCTACCTATTGGCAACACACATGGCTAACCGACTTACCCAAATAGCAACCCGCACTGGCGACAACGGCACCACCGGCCTGGGCGACAACACCCGGGTCAGCAAAGACAGCCTGCGCGTGCACGCCATGGGCGATGTCGACGAGCTCAATTCATGCATTGGCGTATTGCTGTGCGAGGCCATGCCCGATGGCGTGCG
>JANMWH010000271.1:0-2244 GCA_031393945.1 Polaromonas sp.
GTGGGTGGTGGAGCCGTAGCGGCTGTAAGTGGTGGCGGTTTTGTTGAGTGCTGCTTCCATGCAGGTCAAAATTTGCCCAGCCAGCTTGCCGCCGCCGGTGGCATCAAACGCAATGGTGGCGCCGGTGGCCACCAGTGCGGCTGTTAAGTCGTCCATGAAAGTGGGCAAACTGGCGTCGCAAATGTAGCGTGCGCCTAGCGCCCGCAAAACGGCGACTTGCTCGGGCTTGCGCACAATGTTGACCAACTCAATCTTGTTTTTGATACAAATTTTATTGAGCATTTGCCCCAGGTTAGACGCCGCTGCCGTGTGTACCAGCGCGGTGTGGCCTTCACGCCGCATCGTTTCGACCATGCCGAGCGAGGTAAGCGGGTTCACAAAACACGATGCGCCTTCTGCTGCCGTGGTGCCCGCAGGCAAAACCAGGCATTGCGCGGCCTTGACGCAGCGCAACTGCGAATACATGGCACCACCCAACACCGCCACGGTTTTGCCGAGCAGCGCCTGCGCTTCAGCAGACTGGCCAGCATCGACCACCACGCCAGCGCCTTCGTTGCCGACTGGCATTGACTGGCCCACGCGCGCGCCCATGCTGGGCATGAACTTGGCTGCAATCGGGGCGGTGATTACCGGGCTGGCGGCGGTGCCGCTGGCAGTGGCGCTGCGCATGTCGGCTGCGCCAAACAGCAGGCCAATGTCAGACGGGTTAATGGGCGCTGCTTCAATGCGCACCACCACGTCGTCGGGCGCGAGGTCGGCAATCGTGTCGCTGACCAATGACAGCTCTAGTTGCCCGCTGGCCGTAATAAGCGAGCGAAGTTGAAGACCGGTGCGAAACGAGAGGTGGGTCATGTCTGCCTTATGTGTACTGTGAGTTGATTGCGATGCGATAAACCCAGCATACGCTTTTGATATGGCGGCTTGCGGGCCCGTGCAGTTGCGGGGTGCCGATCGCAGCAAATTGACCTAAAAACAGCCTGTTTTAGCGATATTTTATGCCTTCCGCCCAATAAATACGGGCGCGAGCAGCTACTAAATATATAGCGAGCAACGCGCCCTAAACTCGGCCCTCTTCCACCGCATGGCAAGCCACCTTGATGCCGTGCAGCAATTTCAACACGGGTCGCTCAGTGCGGCAGCGTTCATTGGCGTGCGGGCAACGGGGATTGAAGGCGCAACCTGCTGGCGGGTTAAGCGGGTTGGGCACCTCGCCTTGCACTGCGGTGCGGGCGCGGCCGGTGTCGTGCATTTTAGGAATGGCGTCAAGCAGCATGCGCGTGTACGGGTGGCGCGGCGTGGCGAACAGTGATTGTTTATCAGCCAGCTCCACCAAGCGGCCCAGGTACATCACGCCCACACTGTCGCTGACGTGGCGCACCACAGCCAGGTTGTGGCTGATGAAAAGATACGTTAACCCGCGCTTTTTTTGCAGGTCTTTCATGATGTTGAGCACCTGCGCCTGCACGCTCACGTCAAGCGCGCTGGTAGGCTCGTCACACACCAAAAACTCGGGGTTGGTAGCGAGTGCCCGCGCAATCGAAATGCGCTGGCGCTGCCCACCAGAGAACTGGTGCGGGTATTTGGGCATGTCGAGCGGGCTCAGGCCAACAGATTTGAGCAGGTCGCCGACCTTGTCTTTCAACTCAGCCTCGTCAGTGATGATGCCGTGTTCTTTAAGCGGCTCGCCAATGATGTCTTCCACAATCCAGCGCGGGTTGAGCGACGCATACGGGTCTTAAAAAATCATTTGAATGCGTTCGCGCAGCTTCAAACCCGTGGGGCCTTTGTAGGTTGCGTGCGCGTCCACGCCGTCAAACGTCATGTGGCCGCGCGTGGGTTGGTACAGGCCCACCATCAGCTTGGCCACCGTGCTTTTGCCGCAACCCGATTCGCCCACCAGCGCCAGTGTTTTGCCTTTTTCAATTTCAAAACTCACGCCGTCGACCGCGTGTAAAAAGAGTTTGGGCTTGCGCTCGACCACTCGCGTTAGCAAGCTGGGCGAAACATCAAACGTCATGGCGATGTCATTGACCGCAACAAGTGTCTTTGTTGCCGATTGATCAAGCGTCTTTACTGCCGAATTGGCCAGCGCATTCATGCCCTCGCTCCCGGTTCGTCAACTAACCAGCAGGCTGCGCGGGTCGCACCGGCATTGACCAGCACGGGGCGTTCGGTTTTACAGCGGTCAAACACTTTGGGGCAGCGCGGGTTAAACGCGCAACCGGTGGGGATCGCGTTCAGGCG
>JANMWH010000315.1:0-3480 GCA_031393945.1 Polaromonas sp.
CCGGTGAGTCAGTCAAGGTGCTGAACAATAGCCAAGCGCCGGTGCGCACCAATGTGCGGGCCACAGTACCAACGCCGCCGCCAGCGCAAGAAGCGCAACTTGCAACGCAGCAAGCGGGGCTGCTGGCGCAAATCAAGGCGCCTGTGCCAGTGCCGATGCCGGTGGTCATAGAGGATTTGCCTCCTGTACCGCCTACACCGCCGGTAGGTCCGTTGCCAGACGTAAGTATCAATAGCGCGTCTGTTTTGACTTTGGTAACCGGCTTGCCTGACTTTCCTCCGTTTTTAGTCGCCGAATCATTGATCAGTGCGCCGGGCGGCGGTGTAGGTGCCATTGTCAGTGGGACAGGGCAGCTCTTGCGAATTGATGTGCCTCAACAGTCTGGAAATTTCCGATACACGTCGCTTAACCCAGCAACCGACGTTTACGGAAAATACGGCGCGCCCACGGACGCGAACTTTATTGGCTGGGGCAGATGGGCCACGGTTGTTCAAACCGATACAAACCCCAACGGGCTTGCACCCACCAACTTTTCTGATTTCGCTTATGTCACGGGTCGCCCGACTTTAGGCAGCGCAACGGCGCCGACTGCAGGGGTTGGAACCTACGAAGATGTCGGCGGAACCTCTGCTGTTTTTAGAGACAGCAATTCAAATATCCGCGTAGAAGGTACTTTTAATGGAGCCGCCCTGTCAATCAACTTTACGTCGACAGTAGTCACCGCCAAGGTCAGCACTTCTCTTGGCAGCTTTGAAAACATCCTCGGTTCAATGAACCCTACCAACAGAACTTTTACAGGCAATGGAAACAGCAATTCAACTCCTTATTACAGCGGCTTTTTGATTGGCCCCAACGGTGATAGGGCTGGTTTAACGTATTCCATACCGTACACCTACATCCCTCCTGTAGGGGCAACCATATACACCGGCTTCACGACAGGCACTGTAGGTTTGAGACGGGCAAACCTTACACCCTAGCCGCAGCAGCAACATGCGCGGCGCGTTGCTCAACAGCCAAAGGCGTAAGATGCATCGCTATTAAACCAGTAGCTATTTACGCCCATATTGATTGGGCAGCAGCCGCTTTTTAACTGGGTGTTCAATTGAAAGCTGACGTTGAAAACTGCACCCCCAACCTCCACGACTACTGCCGCCACTGCCTGGACCCCAGCCGAACAGGCACACCTGCACATGCGCGTTATTGCGCTGGAAAACCTTGTTATCACGCTGCTGGCTGACGCCACCGACGCACAAAGAGCCCGGGCCAGAGCCATGGCCACCTACATTTCGCCGCGTGCTGGTTTTACCGCGCACCCGCTAACGCTTGAAGCCGCAGCTGAAATGATGCACATGGTTGACCGGGCCGAGCACTTCAAAACGCTGTGATGCAGCGGGTGGAGCGGGTGGAGCGGCCGCTTTTAATGAAAATCGCGGCTGCGCGCAGCGCCCTGCCCCAGCCTGCCCAGCAAAGGGGTTAAATCTTCCAGCCGCTTGGCAATCAAATTACGCACCGCGCCGAAGCCTTCCAGCGTGCCGGGCTGCTCGGTGCTGCGCTGCCACACGCCGTGTACGCCTAGCAGTGTGGAGTGCAGCAGCTCGTCGCGCTGACTCAAGCGAATGGACTTCCAGACGATGACGTTAATCGGGCCGGTGTCGTCTTCAATGGTCAAAAAAATTACGCCTTTGGCGGTGGACGGTTGCTGCCTGAGGGTGACGATGCCGCAAGCCGCGACGTCTTCGCCGTCGGGCAGCGCATCGAGTTGCGCAGCGGTTAAAAAGCCTTTTTCAGCCAGGCGCGGGCGCAGCAGTGCCAGCGGGTGGCGGCGCAGGGTGAGGCCGGTGGCGCGGTAGTCGAACAAAATGTTTTCGCCCTCGGGTGTGTCCGGCAAGTCAAGCGCGGCCTCATGCGTAGGCACGGCTTTTAGCAGCAGCGGCTGGGGTTTAATCGCTGAGGCTTGCCACACCTGCTGCCTGCGGTGGCCGGCCAGCGGGGCCAGAGCATCGGCTGCGGCCAGGGCGTTGACTTCGAGTGTGTTCAGTTGGGCGCGCAGGCACAGGTCTTCAACACTGGTGAACATCGCGTCTTGCCTGGCGGCCAGGATGCGGTTGACTACTGTTTCGCTCAGGCCGCTGACCAGGCGCAGGCCCAGGCGGATGGCGGGCTGGTGGGGGTAGATGCCGGGGTGAGTCTGTCTTGCTCCCTCCGCCTCTGGAAGAGGGTTAGGGTGAGGGCCTCCCCATGCTGCGGACTGTGCTCCGGCAACCAACACACCCTCACCTCGGCCCTCTCCCAAGGGGAGAGGGAGCAAGATTGGTCGATTGCTCTGCGGATTTACTCCCTCTGCCTCTGGGACAGTGCGAAGAAGACCGGGCTCTGGCCGGTCTGCGGTCTGCAAGACAGGGCTCCCCGCATTGCTACTTCCCTCCAGCGTGCAATCCCAATCACTGCACGTCACGTCAATCGCCCGCACCTGAACCCCATGTTTACGCGCATCCTGCATCAACTGCGACGGCGAATAAAAACCCATCGGCTGCGAATTAACCAGCGCGGCAAAAAAGCAGGCGGGTTCATGGCACTTCAACCAGCAGCTGACGTACACCAGCTTGGCAAAACTGGCGGCGTGGCTTTCGGGGAATCCGTATTCACCAAAGCCTTCAATCTGTTTAAAGATGCCTTCCGCAAATGCGGGTTCATACCCGCGCTCAATCATGCGGCCCACCAGCCGGTCGTAAAACCGTTTGACGCCGCCCTTTCGCTTCCACGCAGCCATTGAGCGGCGCAAATCGTCGGCCTCGCCGGCAGTAAAGTCGGCCGCCACCATTGCAATTTGCATCACTTGTTCCTGAAAAATCGGCACGCCCAGCGTGCGGCCCAGCGCTAGGCGCAGCTCTTCATTCGGATACGTTTCCTCAGCCGGATTGGCGCGGCGTTTTAAATACGGGTGCACCATGCCGCCCACAATCGGGCCAGGCCGCACTATCGCTACTTCGACTACCAAATCGTAAAAGCAGCGCGGCTTGAGTCGCGGCAACATGCTCATTTGGGCGCGGCTTTCAATTTGAAAAACGCCCACCGTGTCTGCCGCGCAAATCATGTCGTAAGTTTGCTCATCGCCCGACGGGATTTGGTGCATTTGCAAATGCCCGCCGCGCCACTGGTCAATGAGTTGCAAGCTGCGCCGAATGGCTGACAACATGCCGAGCGCTAGCACATCGACTTTCAAGAGGCCCATGGCATCTAAATCGTCTTTGTCCCATTGAATGATGCGGCGCGCCTCCATGGTGGCGGGCTGGATCGGCACCAGACGGCTCAATTTGGTTTGCGTCAGCACAAAGCCGCCGACGTGCTGGCCCAAATGGCGTGGAAAGCCGAGCAGCTGCACCGTCAGGTCCAGCCATTGCAATACGGGACCAGCGTCTTTTGCATCGCTGATGTTGGCCTCCTCTAACCTCTGGGCCAGCAGGCCGTTTTTGTCGAACC
>JANMWH010000349.1:0-5542 GCA_031393945.1 Polaromonas sp.
CTTCAGTGTGGACCAAGGACATCACCCGCGCGATGCAGACCGCCTCCCGGCTGCAATATGGCTGCACCTGGATCAACACCCACTTCATGCTGGTCAATGAAATGCCGCATGGCGGCTTAAAGTCGTCAGGCTACGGTAAAGACATGTCGATGTATGCGCTGGAGGACTACACGGTAGCGCGGCACATCATGATCAAACACTGACGGCACCGGCACAGGTGCTCTCCACGTAGGGTCGATGCTATATATTAGATAGCTGCTTGCGCCTGTATTGATTGGGCTACAGCCTTATTTTATTACCGAAGCAAGCATCAGGTCGTGCAGCCATAATTGTGGCAACGCTTTTACTGCTAATTACCCGCTGCCCAAAGGACAAGTTATGGACATGAAGACCTCACCGATTTCGTTGTTGAACGACCCCACACTGCTCAAGACTGACGCCCTGATAAATGGGCAGTGGATAAAAGGCAGTAGCCGTTTTGACGTACTTGACCCAGCTACCGGCCTTAAGCTGGCAGATGTTGCTGACCTGGGCGCGCAAGCGGCAACAGACGCCATTGCCGCAGCCAACGCCGCCTGGCCCGCCTGGCGCAAAAAAACCGGCAAGGAGCGCCACGCCGTTTTGATGAAATGGTTTGCCCTGCTGATGGCGAATCAGGACGATCTGGCCCGCATCATGACCGCCGAGCAAGGCAAACCCTTTGCAGAGGCCAAGGGCGAAATCGCTTATGGCGCGAGCTTTGTCGAGTGGTTTGCTGAAGAAGCCAAACGCATCAACGGTGAAACGCTGCCGCAGTTCGACAACAATCGCCGCCTGTCGGTGCTGAAAGAACCTATCGGCGTTTGCGCAGCCATTACGCCGTGGAACTTTCCACTGGCCATGATTACCCGCAAGGTGGCGCCTGCACTGGCCGCAGGTTGCACGGTGGTTATCAAACCCGCAGAGCTCACACCGCTGACAGCATTGGCAGCTGCAGAATTGGCCATTCGCGCGGGCATTCCTGCAGGTGTGCTCAATGTGCTCACCGCCGACAGCGACAACTCGATTGCGATTGGCAAAGTTATTTGCGACAGCGCGGTAGTGCGGCACTTGAGCTTTACCGGCTCAACCGAAGTGGGCCGCATTTTGATGTCGCAAAGCGCGCCTACTGTTAAAAAACTGTCGCTGGAGCTAGGCGGCAATGCGCCCTTCATCGTGTTCGACGACGCCGACATCGACTCAGCCGTTGAAGGCGCCATGGCCAGCAAGTACCGCAACGCCGGGCAAACCTGCGTGTGCGCGAATCGCATTTACGTGCAAGACGGCGTGTACGACGCGTTCATTGGAAAATTTGCCGCCAAAGTCAAAACCTTAAAGGTCGGCAACGGTTTTAGCGATGGCGTGACCACGGGCCCATTGATTGAGCCTGCCGCTATCGACAAAGTAGCACGCCACGTAGCGGACGCGCTGGCAAAAGGCGGCAAGTTGCTGGCAGGCGGCAACAAGCTCAATGGCCAGTTTTTTGAACCCACCGTCATTGGCAATGCTACTGCCGACATGCTGTGCGCCAAAGAAGAAACCTTCGGCCCATTTGCGCCGGTATTTCGATTCAAGACCGAGCAAGAAGCAATTGACGCCGCCAACAACACCGAGTTCGGCCTGGCCAGCTACTTTTACAGCCGCGACATCGGGCGCATTTACCGGGTGGCCGAGGCACTCGAATACGGGATGGTTGGTATCAACGTCGGCGTGATTGCCACTGAGCACGTGCCATTTGGCGGCGTCAAGCAATCTGGCTTGGGCCGCGAAGGCTCACGTCACGGCATGGAGGAATACCTGGAAATGAAATACCTGTGTATGGGCGACATCCTGAAATAACGCTCGTCTTGTACGAATGGCGTAGCGCTTTTACAATTACGCTGCCCGCGGGTGTAGTTCAATGGCAGAACGGCAGCTTCCCAAGCTTCAGATAAGGGTTCGATTCCCTTTACCCGCTCCAGAGTGTTTTGATAGGTTTGCGTAATTTAATAACTAATTCAGGAGAAGACGCACATGACTTTTAAACGACTTTTTGCATTTTTTGGCGCATCAACGGTAGCTGCAGTTTTGCTCGCTGGCTGCGCGGCCATGGGTCCAAGCCAGTCGGTGTCACTGCTGGAGCCAGTCGATGGCGCTACGGTCGGCACAACCTTCAAGGTGCGCTTTGGCGTGCAAGGGATGGCCGTTGCACCGGCCGGTGACATCATCAAAGACAGCGGCCACAACCACCTGCTGATTGACCGCATGCCCGTCAAGGCCGGTGAATCAGTACCGTTTGACGACAACCACAAACACTTCGGTGCAGGCCAAACCGAAGCCATGATCACGCTGCCGCCCGGCAAGTACAAGCTGACCTCGCAGTTTGCAAACGGCGCGCATCAGTCGTACGGCGCGCCCATGAGTGCTTCGATTCAGATCACGGTGAAGTAAGCCAAAACTGCAAGCTGCCCCGTAAAAAAGCCCGATTTTCAACGGGCTTTTTTGTTGCCTGTGCCGAAAGCAACTGCTATTAAATAAGAAGCTGCTCGCACCCGTATTCATTGGGCTAGACAGCGATTTAATACTCTAAATCAGCGTTACAGCGGTCTTGGACTGCACAAACTCACGCGTCACGCCTTCAGCCACCTCCACCAGCTTCAAGCCTTCAGGCGTCACGTCCATCACGGCCAGGTCGGTGATGATGCGGTCGACCACACCCAGCCCCGTGAGTGGCAGCGTGCAGGTAGGCAAAATCTTCATGTCCTCGGTGCCGTCTTTCTTGCGTGCGACGTGCTCCATCAAAATAATCACGCGCTTGACGCCCGCGACCAGGTCCATCGCGCCGCCCATGCCCTTGACCATCTTGCCCGGAATCATCCAGTTGGCCAAATCGCCTTTTTCGCTGACCTGCATTGCACCCAAAATACTGAGGTTGATTTTGCCGGCGCGAATCATTCCGAACGACTGGTCAGAACCAAAAATGGCTGAGCCTTTAATCGTCGTCACGGTTTGTTTGCCGGCGTTGATCAAGTCAGCGTCGACCTGGTCTTCGGTCGGAAAAGGGCCAATACCCAGCATGCCGTTTTCAGATTGAAGCCACACCTCAATGTCGGGGCTTACGTGGTTAGCCACCAGCGTTGGAATGCCAATGCCCAGGTTGACGTAAAAGCCGTCTTGCAGTTCTTTGGCAGCGCGTTCTGCCATTTGGTCTTGTGTCCAGGCCATGATTAAACCCCTGCCTTTTCTTGTGATTTTTCTGTGATGGTTCGCTTTTCAATTCGCTTTTCAGGCGTGGGGTTGCACACAATGCGGTGCACGTAAATGCCCGGCAAATGAATCTGGTCTGGCTCCATCGCCCCGGTTTCAACCACCTCTTCCACCTCAACAATACACACCTTGCCCGCCATCGCGACAGCGGGGTTGAAGTTGCGCGCCGTCAGCCGAAATTGCAGGTTGCCCGACTGGTCAGCACGCCAGGCTTTGACCAGCGAAACTTCCGGCACTAGCGCTTTTTCCATCACATAAGTTTCACCGTCAAACTCGCGCAGCTCCTTACCCTCAGCCACCAGCGTGCCCACGCCAGTCTTGGTAAAAAACGCAGGAATGCCCGAGCCACCTGCCCGCAGCTTTTCAGCCAGCGTGCCTTGCGGCGTGAATTCAAGCTCCAGCTCACCGGCCAGGTACTGGCGCTCGAACTCTTTGTTTTCGCCGACGTAGCTGGCAATCATTTTTTTGATCTGCCGCGTTTCCAGCAGCTTGCCCAAGCCGAATCCGTCGACGCCAGCGTTGTTAGAAATCACTGTCAGGTTTTGCACGCCGCTGTCTTTCAGCGCGTCAATCAGCGCCTCAGGAATGCCGCACAAGCCAAAACCGCCAACAGCCAGCAACTGGCTGTCTTTCACAACGCCACTGAGCGCCGCTGCAGCGGAGGGAAATAGTTTTTTCACGTCAAAGCTCCTTGTTTATCAGTTACCTAAAGCATAAGGCAAGCTAAGCGGTAGCTTTCAGCGCCGGGCTTCCAGGCCGTTTAAGTTTGCTACACATCAGACTACAAACAATCATGAAATGCGCACAAAAGGCGTGAGCTTCATTTTGTTTCCACTTTGTTGGTGAACGCAATGTTCTTTGACCACCACTTTGCGAGGCGCACATACGAAAAAAAATACAAATCCAACACCAATGAAACTCGCTAAAACAAACGCAAAAAGCGCCCACGGAAGCAGAAAGAATATGACGCCACAAAGGCCGATGTAGAGGCTAAAACCCGCCAAATATTGGAGCCACAAATATTGCCAACTTGTTCGGAGATTCTGCAGATGTGGAAAAGTGTCTTCACCCAAGTGCAAATAAGCCTCTAAAACTACTGCCAAGCACAGCCAGATTGGTGCGGCCATGACAGTGCCGGCAACTGCTACCTGCAGAGATAGTTCCTTAGCCCCGACTTGCGTAAGCGCTATCAAGATCGCTGTAGAGAGCGCGGAGGCTGCGAGGCATGTATTTCGCATGATCCCTACTCGCTCTAAGGTGGTTAGGGCTATGAAACCATCGAGCATCGTCTGCATTTCTTGTTTCATGCGTGAGTTGCTTTCCATAGGTGCGAGGCCGGCAACGCAAATGTCAAAGCTAAACCAACTCCGCCTGCAGCCGCATTTTCTGCGCCGCCAAACTCACCCGCTTCATCATCCCGTGGCCTGCCAGCACGGTTTGCTCCACAGCCAGCAAGCCAGCTTTATGCAGACTGTCTACGTCACGTTTGACGGCGCTGCGGTCACGATGCAGGCGCTCTGCAATGGCGGTGATGGAGTCAGGCTGGGCTTTGACTGCGCGCATCAGCGCCAGCCGGGCGGGTGTCAACATTTTTAACAAATCAGCTGGGTCACCAAAACTGATCACCGACTCACTGGGTATGGGCTTACCCGCGTCGGCCAACGACGCCAACCGCTTACCGCGCGCAAAGAATTCGCTTTCATCAGCAACAATAATTGAGATTTTTTTCATATCGATTTCCTTTTTACTGGCCGCAAAGCGAGCCAATCAGCTTGAAATTGCTCCTCCATCTTGTCGAAATTAACAAACGCCACGGGCGTCACCACGCCGAAATAATGTCGGTGGTGATAGCCATGCGCATTGTCATAACCAACGACTCGGCCGTTGTCGCCGCTATGTAGGGCTGCATTGATGTAAGCCAAGTTGTACCGAACCACTTGACCGCTGCTGTTCACCCAAATTTCTCGCCGAAAAATGCCGTTGCCGCGTTTGTCGGGAATCCGATTGGTGTCGTCAACAATCTTTCCTTCAGGCATGACAAATCATATCATGTCTGACGCATTCGGCGGGCTTCTCACCCGCAGTTACCGGGCCCGATTTGAACCCTTATTGCTATTAATTTAGGAGCTGCTTGCGCCCGTATTTATTGCGCCACAGCCCTAAAAAGCACCTGAAAACACCATTTTTAGACAGTTTTGCCCTGCCTGGATGCCCAAGCCCAAAGCGCAACTCCGCCCACAATCATCGGCACGCACAGCCACTGGCCCATGCTCATGCC
>JANMWH010000369.1:0-2628 GCA_031393945.1 Polaromonas sp.
GGTCAGCATTTTGCCGCTGAGCAGCAGCGTGTCGCCGGGCTTCCAGCTCGCTACCTCTGCCTTGGTCAGCGTGTTCAGGTTCACGGCTTTGCTTTTCACGTAGTCAGGTGTCCAGTTCACGTCGGGCCAGGTATCAAGCGGCGGCGGCGTCAGGTACACCGGGCCACTGCCATCCATCACAAAATGGGCGTGGCGGGTGGCAGCGCAGTTGGGAATCATCGCCACCGGCTTGCCAGCTGCGTGGGTGGGGTACATGTTGATTTTGACGTCGAGCACCGTCGTTAAACCGCCCAAGCCTTGCGCGCCTATTCCCAGGGCGTTGACCTTTTCGTACAGCTCAATGCGCAGGGCCTCTACCTTGGTCAGTGCTGCACCCGACTTGGCTTTGGCCTGCAGCTCATACATGTCCAGGTCTTCCATCAAGCTTTCTTTGGCCAGCAGCATCGCTTTTTCAGCCGTGCCGCCAATGCCAATGCCCAGCATGCCCGGCGGGCACCAGCCTGCGCCCATGGTGGGCACGGTTTTCAGCACCCAGTCAACAATGCTGTCGCCAGGGTTCAGCATGGCCAGCTTGCTTTTGTTCTCACTGCCGCCGCCTTTGGCTGCCACCGTCACCTCAAACGTATTGCCTGCCACCAGCTCGGTAAAAATCACGGCGGGTGTGTTGTCTTTTGTGTTTTTGCGGTCGAATTGTGGGTCAGCCACTACCGACGCACGCAGGGTGTTGTCGGGGTGGTTGTAACCACGGCGCACGCCTTCGTTCACTGCATCGTCAACGCTACCTGTAAAGCCTTCCCAGCGCACGTCCATGCCGATTTTTAAAAACACATTGACGATGCCGGTGTCCTGGCAAATCGGGCGCTGACCGGTAGCGCTCATCTTGCTGTTGGTCAAAATTTGCGCGATGGCGTCTTTGGCCGCGGGGCTTTGCTCGGCCTCGTACGCGCGTGCCAAGTGGGCAATGTAGTCGGCCGGGTGGTAGTAGCTGATGTATTGCAAGGCGGCGGCGATGGACTCGATCAAGTCGGCTTGTTTGATGAGGGTCGGGCTGGGTTTTGCTTGGTTTGTGGTCATGTTTGTGGTTTGTTCGAAAAGTGTTTGGATTATCCGCGAGCGCTTTGATGCAATAGGTCTCGCGCAAGTTTTTAAACGGGCTTCCAGCGCGACTGCCAGATATGCGGTATCTTCTGCTGCGGCTGAGGTAACGGTCAACTGTCATCACAATGCAGTTTTGACAACCGCTTTAAAACTCTGCAAATTCAATCAACTCTTAAAAACCATGCAAATCAAACAAAACATTCTTCGCGCCGCGCTCATCGCGGCATTTGGCGCTACCACTTTGGGCTTGGGCGTTGTTGGCACGGCCAGCGCAGCAGCGCCGATGGTTAAGACCCAGGCGGCAGGCTTTTATCGCGTCATGCTGGGCGACTTTGAAGTAACTGCCCTGTCGGACGGCACGGTTAATTTGCCGGTTGACAAATTGCTGACCGACACCACGCCTGCCAAAATCAAAAAAGCGCTGGACAAAAACTTTGTCGCTGCGCCACTGGAAACGTCGGTTAACGCGTATCTGGTCAACACGGGTGCCAAGCTGGTGTTGATCGACACGGGCGCCGCCAAACTTTTTGGCCCTACGCTGGGCAACTTGCTGGCTAACCTGAAAGCCGCTGGCTACCAGCCCGAGCAGATTGACGAAATTTACATCACCCATATGCACCCCGACCATGTTGGCGGCCTGATGGACGGCGAAAAAATGGCTTTCCCCAATGCAGTGGTGCGGGCTGACAAGCATGACGCTGACTTCTGGCTCAGCCAGGCTAACCTCGACAAAGCGCCTGCTGATTCAAAAGGCTTTTTTCAAGGTGCTATGGCGTCGTTGAATCCGTATGTAAAG
Source organism: Polaromonas sp. (assembly GCA_031393945.1). GTDB lineage: Bacteria > Pseudomonadota > Gammaproteobacteria > Burkholderiales > Burkholderiaceae_C > Polaromonas. The sequence goes on from JANMWH010000369.1 coordinate 1,895, forward strand.
GCGGGCAAGTTCTCTGGCTTTGATGGCGCCACCGACCTGGTGCCAGGCATCAAGGCCATCGCCACGCCCGGCCACACTGCTGGGCACAGCACCTATGTGGTGGAAAGCAAAGGCCAAAAGTTGGTGTTGTGGGGCGATTTGATACACGTTGCTGCCGTGCAGTTTGACGACCCCAAGGTAACGATTCAGTTCGACACTGACCACAAAATGGCTGCTGGCGCCCGTAAAAAAGCCTACGACGATGCAGTTAAGGGCGCTTACATGGTCGGAGCGTCCCACATCGCGTTTCCTGGCCTCGGCCGCGTGCGGGCGAATGGCAAAACGTACACGTGGGTTCCCGTCAATTACGCCATACCGCGCTAAGCCACTGCTGCTTGAGCGACCAAGGGCCACGCGTGTGGCCCTTTTTTATGGGCAGTGCGTGGTCAGGGTGCGCATTGCTTGTGCTACGGTAGGGGCAGCGCAGCTTTTTGACAGGCAAGCACCATGATCCATACCCGCCTTGAACACGACACCTTCGGCCCGATATCGGTGCCGTTCGATAAATTGTGGGGTGCGCAAACCCAGCGCTCGCTGCAAAACTTTGACATTTCAGGCGATCTGATGCCGCGTGAAATTATTCGGGCGCTGGCGCAAATCAAGCGTTCATCGAGCATCGTCAACCATGCATTGGGTTTGCAAAGCCAAGCCATCAGCAGTGCGATTGTGGCCGCGGCTGATGAGGTGATTGCCGG
>JANMWH010000376.1:0-3344 GCA_031393945.1 Polaromonas sp.
CGCATGAAGCTCAAAAGCTTGATTGGCAGCTTCGGCACTGAAAACGTGTTCAAAGCGGACGACAAAATTGACCAGGTCATCCTCGATAAGAAAGATTGCACTTACTCTTATTTCGCCGACCCAATGTACATCTGCATGGACGCCGACTACAACCAGTATGAAGTTGAAGCCGAAAACATGGGTGACTCGCTGAACTACCTGCAAGATGGCATGGAACTCGAAGTGGTGTTTTACGAAGGCAAGGCGATTTCAGTCGAGCTGCCAACCAACGTTGAGCGTGAAATCACCTGGACCGAACCCGCCGTAAAAGGCGACACGTCTGGCAAAGTTTTAAAGCCCGCCAAAATTGCCACTGGCTTCGAGATTGGTGTGCCCATTTTTGTGGCGCAAGGCGACATAGTTGAAATTGACACTCGCACGGGTGAATATAGAAAACGGGTTTAACACTGTTGCAAACAAAAAAGGGCTCTTACGGAGCCCTTTTAATTTTTAACCGCCGCTCTTTAAAATTGCTCATGGACCAAACACAAGATTTGTCAGCCAGCCGCCTGGCCAACGCGTGGGCCGAATTGCAAGCCCATGCACGCGATGGCTCGGCGCTGGACTCTGACGCCTACCGCCTCGCCTTTGCCGACCCCGAATTTTTACTGCGCCGTGAAACGCGCGGCATTCGCTTTCAATTAGAAATGCTCAAACCCGATTTGGGTCAAAGTGAGCAAGGCATTGAAAGCACCGTGGTGGTGTTTGGCAGCGCGCGCTTTCCCGCGCCAGAAACTGCCCAAGCGTCATTGGCTGCGGCGGAGTCCAATTTGGCTCATACGCAAGCTGCTGGCAGCAATGGCGAGGCACTGCGTGACGCGCAAAACGCGTTGGAACTGGCCCAGCGCCATATGCGCAATGCCTACTTCTACGACCAGGCACGCTTGTTTGCGCGATTGGTCGCGGCGCACAGCAACGCCCTGCCGCTAGCTGACCAACTTTTTATCTGTACTGGCGGCGGCCCAGGCATCATGGAAGCGGCCAATCGCGGCGCACACGAATTAGGCGCACCCACGGTGGGGCTGAACATTGTGTTGCCGCACGAACAGTCGGGCAACAAGTACATCACGCCGTCGTTGAATTTCAAGTTTCACTACTTTGCGCTGCGCAAAATGCATTTCATGATGCGGGCCAAAGCACTGGTGGCTTTCCCCGGCGGCTTTGGTACGCTCGACGAGTTGTTTGAAGTCATCACGTTGATTCAAACTGGCAAAGCCAAGGCACTGCCGATTGTGCTGTTTGGCTCTGATTACTGGAAGCGCTTAATTAACTTTGATGTGTTGATTGAAGAAGGCACCATATCTGCCAAAGACCTGAACCTGTTTCATTATGTGGACACGCCCGACGCAGCGTGGAAAATCATCCAGACTTTTTACGGTTTGTAAATTAGGGAGGTTTCGCGCCCGACTGCAATTGCCACGCCGCGCGCGAACCCAAGCCCACCGCAGCGCCTACCGTCCAAAACACCACCGCCACGCCAGCAACAGCGCCTGCGGTGCCAAACAGAATGGGCATCAGCACGCTCGACGCATTGATGGCCATCAGGCGCAAACCCAGTGCCTCGCCATGGCGGGCTTCGGGCGTGATTTGGTGCAGCGTGCTCATGATCATCGGCTGCACGGTACCCAGCGCCACACCCAGCAGCACTGAGCACACCCCCATCGCCAACGCGCTTTGCGTGAAGGGGTAAACCACAAACAGCACGCAAGTCACCGCCATGGCGCCAGTGATGATCTTGTATTCTTTGATATGAGACGCCACAAACGGCAACCCCACCCGCACCGCAGCGGCTGCCAACGCAAAAGCGCCCAAGATTGAACCGATGCTCGACGCGCTGATGCCGCGCTCAAAGCCAAGCACCGGCACTACAAAGGTGTGCACGTCCCAGCAAGATGATAAAAACCAGTTCACCAGCATCAGGCGCGCAAACATCGGCCGCTTTAGCAAGTCCCAGGCTTTAGGTTTGGGCGCACCTTGCGGCAACACAATCGGCGGCATTTCACGGGTGCGCTGCACCAGCAGCCAGGTGACCAGCGGTAGCAGCGCCATCAGCAAAAAAGCGGCGCGAAAGCCGGTGATGCTGCCGGGAGTTGGGCCGGCATAGTCAATCAACAACCCGGCGCTGAACGGGCCGACAAAGTTAGATACCGCTGGCCCTATGGCCAGCCAGCTGAACACTTTGCGCAGTTGCGTTCCTCCCCCTGCGAGGCTAGCTACCCGGCCTACGTGGCGCTGCATCGACAAATTGGCCGTGCCAGTTGCGCCGCCCGTCAGTAGCGCCGCCACGCACAACACCGCAAACACGGGGAAAGCCACGGCCAGCCCTGCGCCACAACAAGCGGCCAGCACGCTCAGCTGCACTGGCCGCTTCAGCCCATGCTGATCTGCAAAACGCCCCGCAGGCAGCGCCAACACCACCTGCATGAGTGAAAAAAGCGCCAGCAGCACGCCCACCGCTACGGGGCTGTAGCCTTGCTGCAAGGCAAGCAGCGGCGCGGCCATGCGTGTGCCCGCCATACAGGCGTGAAGGCAGACTTGCGCGAGGATCAGCCGGGCTAACTCAGGAGTCAACGTCTTTGTCCAGCGGCAGCAGGCGCGCTGACTCAACTTCAGGCAGTGCCTCTACGTTGCGTAGCGCTTTGCCCATCACGCGGCTGCGCTGCTCGGCACTGCTGACGGTGTTAAGCATCGTTTCAGCATTCGATTTTATTTTGGCCAGCACGTCGCCAAACTTGCCAAACTCGGTTTTTACTGCGCCGAGTACTTGCCACACTTCACTCGAACGCTTTTCAAGCGCCAGCGTTCGGAAACCCATCTGCAGCGAGTTCAGCATTGCCAACAAGGTAGTGGGCCCGGCTAATGTGATGCGGTGATCGCGGCTCAAACTTTCCATCAAGCCTGGGCGGCGCAGCACCTCGGCGTACAGACCTTCAGTGGGTAAAAACAAAATCGCAAAGTCGGTGGTGTGCGGCGGCGCAATGTATTTTTCGCTGATGCTTTTGGCCTCAAGTCGAATCCGAATTTCAAGCGCCTTGCCCGCTGATTCGGCGCCCTGCACATCCGCGCGGGCTTGTGCGTCGAGCAAGCGTTCGTAATCTTCATTTGGAAATTTCGCATCAATCGGCAGCCACAGCGGCTCGCCCGAGTCTGATCGGCCCGGCAACCTGATGGCGAAGTCGACCGTGTTTTTACTGCCTGGCTGGGTAGCGACTTGGGCTGCGTATTGGTCAACGGTAAACACTTGCTCTAGCAATGCGGACAATTGCGCCTCGCCAAAAATACCACGCGTTTTCACGTTGGTCAGC
>JANMWH010000426.1:0-3264 GCA_031393945.1 Polaromonas sp.
TTCAATTGCCTCGAGCATCAATTGCTTGGCGATGCCGTAGCCACCGATGAGCTCGATGACGACGTCAATGTCGGGGTTGGCAATCACGGCGCGTGCGTCGTCGACCACTTTGACGCCTGGCCCCACAGCGGCTTGAGCGCGAGCGGTGTCCAGGTCTGCCACCATGGCAATTTCAATGCCCCGCCCAGCGCGGCGAACAATCTCACTCTGGTTACGCTGCAGCACATTAAAAACGCCGCTACCTACAGTGCCAATGCCTAAAAGACCTACTTGAATCGATTTCATATGCTTTTCAATTATCAAAACGGGTACTAGCCCAATAAACCTAGGCGCGAGCAGCTACTAACTTAATAGCAGGGCTATTGCCCGCTTTAGCGGCCGGTTTGCCTGCGCGGTTGCGGTAGCTTTCCAAAAACTTGGCGATGCGGCCAATCGCTTCACGCAAGTCGTCTTCATGCGGCAAAAACACAATACGGAAATGGTCCGGGTCAGGCCAGTTAAAACCTGTGCCCTGCACCAGCATCACGCGCGTCTCGCGCAGCAGTTCCAAGAAAAACTGGCGGTCATCGTTGATCGGGTACATCACCGGGTCGAGTTTTGGAAACATGTACAAAGCCGCCACAGGTTTGACGCAACTCACGCCCGGGATAGCCGTAATCAGCTCATACGCCAGGTCACGCTGGCGGCGCAGGCGGCCGCCTTCACAGGTCAAGTCGTTGATGCTCTGGTAGCCGCCGAGTGCGGTTTGAATCGCCCACTGGCCGGGCACGTTGGAGCACAGCTTCATGTTACTGAGCATGTTCAGGCCTTCGATATAGTCGCTGGCCGCACGCTTGTCGCCAGACACCACCAACCAGCCCGCGCGGTAGCCGCAGCTGCGGTAGCTTTTGCTCAGTGAGTTGAAGGTCAGTGTTAACACGTCAGTTGAAAGAGCAGCAATAGCTGTGTGCTTAACGCCTTCGTAAAGCACCTTGTCGTACACCTCGTCAGCCAAAATCACCAAGCCGTGTTCACGCGCCAACGCAACGATGCCTTTGAGCAAGTCATCAGAGTACAAAACGCCCGTCGGGTTGTTGGGGTTGATGACCACAATCGCTTTGGTGCGCGACGTGATTTTGGCGCGAATGTCCGCTAGGTTGGGCATCCAGCCGCTGGCCTCGTCGCACAGGTAGTGCACCGGCGTGCCACCAGACAGTGAGGTGGCCGCCGTCCACAGCGGGTAGTCAGGCATGGGCAGCAGCAACTCGTCCCCGTTGTCTAGCAGCGCGTTGGTAGCCATAGTGATCAGCTCACTTGCGCCATTGCCCAGGTAAATATCGTCAAGCGTGACACCACTGATGCCCTGCTTTTGCGTCTCGTGCATCACCGCTTTGCGCGCGGCAAAAATGCCTTTGCTGTCTGAATAACCCGCCGAATTGGGCAGGTTGCGAATCATGTCTTGTTGAATTTCTTCAGGCGCATCAAAGCCAAACACCGCCAAATTGCCCAGGTTGAGCTTGATGATTTTTTGGCCTTCGTCTTCCATCTGGCGCGCCGCGTCCATGATCGGGCCGCGAATGTCGTACAGCACGTTGGCCAGCTTGGCAGATTTGGTAATGGGTTTCATGGCGAATTCCTTCAAACAATTTCCCTGAGCGGAACCTATAATTTGACCACACAAACGCCCCGTAAATGCTTTTGACTAACAGCAGTTGCCTCGCCAAACGCCATGAAACTTCAACCCGACAAAACCAACGTGCAGTCCATACTCGGCTATGGCCCTGGCTGGGTTGGGCTAGGGCACAACGGTGTTGCTGAAAAAATAGAGCACAGCATGGTGATTGGCTCGGGCGGGGAAAAGTTTGACTGGAACTGCCCCCGTTTCGAAGACCTGACTGAAGCGCACTTCACGCAACTGGCAGCCACTCAGCCTGAACTGATCATTTTCGGCAGCGGCAGCCGCATCAGGTTTGTGCCGCCCGCCCTGTTGCGCGGGCTGATGCAACAACGAATCGGCATTGAAACCATGGACACGCTGGCGGCCTGCCGCACTTACAACGTGCTGGCGGGTGAGGGTCGGCGGGTAATCGCCGCCCTGCTGATTGACGCCAGCACGGGCTAACCCCGCTTAAGTCGCTATGGGCTTTGAGGGTAAAATACAGGGTTGCGCAAATTGGCATGGGTTAGCCCAGCAAGGCAGCAGACAACCAACTTATTCGTCAGGGTCCAATCAGCATGGCAGTCGTCGTCAATAAACTCCTCCCCGAATTTGAAGCGAACGCCACCGGCGGCATCAAGGTCTCGAACCAATCCCACATAGGCAAAGTAGTTGTCTTGTACTTCTACCCTAAAGACAACACCCCCGGCTGCACCACTGAAGCCATGCAATTCCGCGACCGATACAAAGATTTTGTAAAAGCCGGCGCAACTGTTTTTGGTGTGTCACGCGACAACATGAAATCGCATGATGAGTTCAAAACCAAGCTGGAGTTGCCTTTTGAATTGATTGCCGACACCGAAGAAAAAATGTGCCACATGTTTGGTGTGGTTAAAAACAAAATCATGTACGGTAAAAAAGTCAAAGGCATCGAGCGCAGCACCTTCTTGATCGCCGCTGACGGCACGCTGGCCGCCGAATGGCGCGGTTTGAAGGTGCCCGGCCACGTAGACGAGGTGTTAAAGGCTGTGAAGGCGCTGAAAAAGGCCGCATAACCGGGGCAACCCTGGCCGACACAGGGTTTGTGCATAATGAATTTATCTTGTTGAATTTATTTGCTTGTTTTGCCAGCCCCCCATCAAAAGCCGCCTCGGCTCGCAGGCGGCTTTTTCGTTTTTAAAACCCTAAATTGAAGGAGCTTTACGCACTATGCCTTTGCCCCCTGCCCCGACAAAACGCGCCGCCCTTCTTACCCCCGACGCGCTTGACGCGCCCGCCCGCCCCAGTGCCAAACCCAGCCGCACCAGCAGCGCGCAGCTTGAATCAAACACGGCCAAGCTAGATTTGTTTGATGAGCGCCTGGCAGGCAATGCCGCCACACCCCCTAAAAACAAAGCAAAAACTTCTGCTAGCCCAATAAATACGGGCGCGAGCAGCTATCACACCAATAGCATTGAAGCAACGCCTGCGCCAGCCAAACCGAAGAAACCAAAGCATACGGGCCCCACCAAGCTGTTTGTTTTGGACACCAATGTGCTGATGCACGACCCGATGTGTTTGTTCAGGTTTGAAGAGCACGACATCTTTTTGCCCATGATCGTGCTGGAAGAGCTCGACGGCCATAAAAA
>JANMWH010000429.1:0-3381 GCA_031393945.1 Polaromonas sp.
CGAAAGCCTGATGACCTCGATGCGAAGTTTAGGCACTTACGATGCAGGCGGGTTTGTAGTGTCGTATGGCGCAACCAAACAGCACGGAAGCAAGTTTGTTGACCTGGCCATGGTGTCGCGAGACGGCCGCCTGCGTAACTAGGCTAAATTGAACTAGATCAAACCCAGCTTTTGCGCCAGCCCGATGCGCTGCAGTTTGCCGGTCGCGCCCTTGGGAATTTCATTCATGATGAGAATTTTCTTGGGCACTTTAAAGTCTGCTAGTTTGGTGGCGACGAATGCGCGAATTTCTTGCTCAGTCGCTGCTTTGCCTTCACGTAGCACCACGGCGGCAGCGACTTCTTCGCCGAGTTTTTCGTGTGGCATACCAAAAGTGACGACCTGCGCTACTGCGGGGTGATCCATCAATACTTCGTCAACTTCGCGCGGGGAGATTTTTTCCCCGCCGCGGTTAATGATTTCTTTCAAGCGCCCTGTTAGGGTCAGGTAGCCGTCTTCAGTCAGGGTTCCCTGGTCGCCGGTGCGAAACCAGCCGTTGGTAAAGCCTTCAGCGTTAGCCTTGTCGTTGTTCTCGTAGCCCAGCGTGACGTTTTCACCGCGAATTACGATCTCGCCAATATCGCCTGCAGCCAGCATGTTGCCGGTGATGTCCATGATGGCGACTTCCGGGCCAGCAGCAATGCCCACTGAACCAGGAATACGCTTGCCCGGTGGCAGCGGGCTACTAGCCATTTGGTGCGCAGCTTCGGTCATGCCGTAGGACTCTATCAATGGCGTTTTAAATACTCTTTCCAGCTCGGCAATCACCTGCGGCGGCATCGACGACGATGACGAACGGATAAAGCGCAGCGGGTTGGCTTCAATCACGTCCATGTTGCCAGCGGCGCGCGCCAAAATGGTTTGGTGCATGGTGGGCACAGCTGTGTACCAAGTAGGCTTGCATTCTTTCATCCAGCCGAAAAACTTGAGCGCATTAAAGCCAGGTGTGCAGAAAATCATGCTGCCCACGGCCATCGGCGCCAAAACTCCAGCAATCAAGCCATGAATATGAAACAGCGGCATAACGTGCAGCTCGCGGTCCGCGCTGGTCAGCTGAAGCGTGTGGCTGATGTTGCGCGCCGAGGCACACACATTGAGGTGTGACAGCGGCACAATTTTCGGCCGTGAAGTAGTGCCCGAGGTGTGCAAAATCAATGCGACGTCTTCTGAATGGGCTGGGCCCGGTAAAGCAGCCTGGCCCTTTTGTGTTGAGACGAGTTCAAAGTTACCGGCACCTAGTTCTGGCAAGGCTTTCAGATAAATGACTGCCACGCCCTGCTTGGCCGCTACCGACAGCGCCGGGGTTTCGCTACCCACGGCCACTATCAGCGCCTTGGCTTTTAAGTCGCTCAAGTAAAACTCAAACTCGTCGGCCCGGTAGGCCATGTTGAGTGGCGCAGCCGTGCAGGCGCTGGCCACAGCTACGAAAGCGGTTGCCATTTCAGGGCAGTTGGGCAGCACGATGCCCACACGGTCACCGCGGCCGATGCCCATGTCATTTAGGGCAGCAGTCGTTTGTGCGATGAGCAGATTCATTGCGCCGTACGACAACGGCACACCGCCGGGCGCCATCATGGCGGTGGATGCGGGCGCTTGCAGCGCCACCATTTCGTGGAGAGTGGTGAAGTGGGTCATAAAAGAATAATTTTGATTAGGAGATTTTGAGAGTTGCGTTGTGCTGCTGCAAATTCTTGGCTAGCAAGCTGGCCAGCGCGTACACAGCGTGAATGGTTGGCGTGGGGGTTTGTGTAATTTGACCGAGCTCGATGACAGCAGCCACCAGCGCCTGCAGCTCAAGCGCGCGACCCTGCTCAACGTCTTGCAGCATGGATGTTTTGTGTTGCCCTACCGCCTGCGCGCCTGCAATGCGTTTTTCCAGGCTGACCTTGAACTGTACGCCGAGCTTTTCGCCAATCGCTTGGGCTTCAGTCATCATGCTGGCGGCCAGCTCACGCGTGGGTGGGTACAAGCAAATGTCTTCGAGTGTGGCGTGCGTCAAAGCGCTAATCGGATTAAAACTTAAATTGCCCCAAACCTTAAGCCAAATTTCTGAGCGAATGTCCATGGAGACAGGTGCTTTGAAACCCGCCGCCTTGAAGGCATCGCTGATCGCCCGAATGCTGGGTGTGTCAGATCCGTCAATCTCGCCCAGTGTGAATCGATTGCCCTCAATAACTTTGATAACGCCGGGCTTGATAACTTCACTGGCCGGGTACACCACGCTGCCTATCACGCTGTCGATGGGAATGTATTTGGCGATCTCACCGTCGGGGTCAACTGCGCGCACCGGCATGCCGGTGTAAGTGCCTGGCAGCTTGTGAAAATACCACCAGGGGATACCGTTTTGCATCGTCACTACGCGTGTTGCGCTGTGCATCAACTGCGGCAAATCGGCGGCGACTGCTGCAACCTGGTGTGCCTTCAAACCCAAAATCACCACGTCTTGCACGCCCGCTTCGCTGATAGTGGAAGTAGCCTTAATCGGCTTGGCAACGAGTTCGTTGCCGTTTTCCTCAATCAACGTCAAACCGTTTTGGCGCACGGCGTCCAAATTGGCTCCTCGCAAAATGAGCGTCACGTCATGTCCGCTTAACGCCAGCTTGACACCCAGCATGCCGCCAATGGCACCCGCGCCTACTATGCAAATTTTCATTTCAAACTTTTAAGCTGTTGGTATTTGACTCGTACGTATTCTTCAATACGCCAATGCCGTCTATCGACACTTCTACCACTGTACCCGGCTTGATGGGAAGTACGCCCAAAGACGTTCCGCAAGCAATCACATCGCCAGGCATCAGCGTCATCTCTTGCGACAGACACGACACGATTTGCGCTGGTGAAAAAATCATGTCGCTGCACGGGTAGTTTTGACGCTCACGGCCATTGACCAGCGTGCGTACCGTCAGCGTCTGCCAATTGAGTCCGCTGGCAATCACCGGCCCAAAAATGCCAAAGGTATCAAAGCTTTTGGCGCGGCTCCATTGGGCAAATGATGCGTCGCGCGTGAGCAGATCCAGCGCGGTTACATCATTGACGCAAGTCACTCCAAAAATCGCTTCCGATGCTTCTTCAACTGACACGTTTTTGCATTTTTTGCCTATCACCAGGCCCAACTCGCCCTCGTACACCACCCGGCCATCGTAATTAGCGGGTGCCGAAAAAGGCGCCTCGTGCGCGCAATAACTGCTTGCCGCTTTAATAAACCACAACGGCTCTGCGGGCAAGCTCAAAGCCTGCTTGACAGCTTGCGCGTGATAGTTGTTCCACAGCCCGATGAATTTGCTGGGTACGCAGGGCAAGGCTGTGGTGACATCCGCTAGCAAAAGCAACTGCCCCGTGCGC
>JANMWH010000466.1:0-4067 GCA_031393945.1 Polaromonas sp.
GGGATGCCCTCACCCCAGCCCTCTCCCGGAGGGAGAGGGGGCAGCTCCGAACTCCCTCTCCCGCTTGCGGGAGGGGGCAGGGGTGAGGGCCTCCCCGAATTGCTCCCCGACTTTGAAACTGGTGAAACCCTCAGCCCCCTCGTTGCGTTTTTAACGCACGCGGCGCTTGAATCAGGCGACAACCAGGCCAAGGCGGGGCAAGACGCCGTGCAACTGATGACAGTGCATTCGTCCAAAGGCTTGGAGTTTGACTGCGTGTTCATCACGGGGCTGGAAGACGGCATTTTTCCGCATGAAAACTCGCTGCTGGATGCGGGCGGCATCGAAGAAGAACGTCGCCTGATGTACGTGGCCATCACCCGTGCGCGCAAGCGCCTGTACCTGAGCCACTCGCAAACCCGCATGCTGCACGGCCAGACCCGTTACAACGTGAAAAGCCGTTTTTATAACGAGTTGCCAGAGGCGGCGTTGAAGTGGATCACGCCCAAAAACCAAGGCTTTTCCAGCGGCTTGGGCATGGGTCGAGCACCGTGGGGGGATGCTACTGATTCAGGAGCTGCTGGCGCCCGTAAAGATTGGGCTAGCAGTGTATTTTCTTCTCAAAAAGGCTCTGCAGAGCGGTTTGCTAACCCCGAAGTGCCCAACCAGCGCGAAGCGCCTGCGCATGGCATCAAAACCGGCATGAATGTGTTTCACGCCAAGTTTGGCGAAGGCCGAGTGCAGATGCTGGAAGGCACTGGCGATGACGCTCGGGCGCAAATCAACTTTACGCGGCATGGCGTGAAGTGGCTGGCGTTGAGCGTGGCTAAGTTAACGGTGGTTTAACGCGCCAGTTAGTTATTTCTTCGCCTTGTACGCGGCTATGGATTTAGCTAGGTCTTGGTACTCCTCGCACGTGGTGTTGCCGCAAATGGCTTTAAGCGAAGCCAAGTGCTCTTCGGCTTTGGCGGGCTGCTTGTCCATTAAATAAGCTTCGCCAATGTACTCGTGGGCGCCTTTGTGCTTGGGGTCTGTTTTAAGCGCCAGCCGATAGTACTCAAAAGCTTTGGGCAAGTTCGGCGTGGCCTGCTTGCGTAGCGAATAAGCCAGCAGGTTGTAGGTGTCTGCGTTGCCCGGCTTTTCTTTGGCTTGCAGGGTTAGTTCGGCAATTGATTTTTGCCAGTCTTTGGCCTTGATGGCCGCGCGCGCGGTGGCCATGCGGTCGGGGCTGCCTGCTGGTTCCGGCTCTGACGTCGGGGTGGTGTCTGCGGCAGTTGCTGGCAGCGCAAAAGCTATGCCGAGGCAAATAATTAAACCAATTGCGCGCAGCGCGTTGAGGGCAGTGAAAGTTTTAAAGGTGTGTTGCATGTCAGGCCCGGGTAAACGTGAATTAAAAAGCGTATTGAAAATTTAATTGAAAATCGAATTCGAAAGCAGAATTAATATTCTGCTTTTCCGCTGCCATTTTTGACGCCTTTTCTGCCCAACACTTGCCAGTTGGTGCGTTGCTCAATTAGTTTGGCTAAAAATTCAAGTTCTTCATCGGTGTGGTTAATGGCGTTGGCGGGCGTCAGTTTTCGGCCAGCTTTGGGCTCAACTTCCCCCCAAAAAGCTTGGTGGTAGTCAGCCGTCGACACGCGCTTTTCACCGTCTGATTCAATGTCTACCGTGCCGTAGCAATTGCAAAAGTAGCTGCGGTTGTCCTGGTCGGCAAACACTTCTGAATAAACCCCCGTACCCCGAATGCCCGCAGTTAGCGTCGGCAAAATGATTGACCGGCTGCGGCCCTTGCCCCACACACTGACCACCGCGCCACTGAGCAGGCGCAGCAGGCTGACCGCGTTCAGCGAATTGCCACGCTCGACTGATAGAGACGAGTTTTGCCGCACCTGAAACGCTGCGTTGCCAATTACAAACATCAAGTTAGCGCCGGGGCCGGTGGTGATTTGATCGCCGGTTTGAATAGCCTGGCCGGGTAGCAGCGTCAACCCATTTAAAAGTGCGTCGCCCGTTTTTTGCACCACGTTGCTGCGCTCTTGCGCCATGGCCGCTGGCAGCCCACCCATAGCTACCCAGGCAGCCGCTGCCTTAAGCGCATCGCGGCGCTGAAACCACAAAATTTCTTGTTCGCTTCGGCCTTGTAGGGTGTGCTGGGTCATGGGAGCCTCCTTAATTTGTAACGATCAATCGCTAAAGCAACTTTTTGTAATCACGCATTGGTGGGCGGCAACTCGTCAGAAGTTCCTTCAAAGCTGTCGGCATACGTGAAATAAATAGACGTAAAAAACATCGCGAACAAAATTAGGGCGATGGGAAAAAGCGCAAGGTTTGCCAAGCCTGGACTGCCCAGCACAGCGGCCAACAGTGTTAACGCCAGCATGGTCAGCACAAAAATACCGATCCAGGCCAAGCTGTAGACGGTCATCGCGCCAAAGTTTTTATAACACGCCATAAAGCTGAAGAACAAACTTTTTACGGGCGGCATGCCCTGCCAGTGCACCAGCGCCGGAGCGTGCCAAAACATCAGTGACAACGGCACATACAGCGCCAGCGTAACCCACATGGCTGCTTGAAATTCGCTTTTCAGTACCAGCTCTTCTGTGATTTTGCCGCCTACCAAATACAGCTTGGCAAATTGCCCGCCATCAATCAGGCTGGTCACGGCCATGATGGCTAAAAACCCGACGGCATAAATAGCGCCCAGTGCCGCCATTGATTTCAACCGCTGCCTGCCCGCCCGAAAGGCGCTTATTAATATAGAGGGCATCGGAAAGTTACCCTTGCTGGCCTCTTTGGTGGCTGCCATCAGGCCCAGCGTGGCCGCTGGCAACAGCGCGAGCGCAAGCGCGGCACCAATAAACGGCAACATCGAAGCTAACGTCAGCAGTGCCATAAACATAAAAAACAAGCCCGACATGGCCAGCGGCTGCTGCAAAAACGTTTTAAAGCCCAGCTTGACCCATGCCAAGCCAGTACGCGGTGCAACGATGTTTAGTTTCATAAATCTGAAGTGGGGAAAAAGTGGGTGGACAGCTCGCAGGTTAGCGGCTTTTGCATGCGGTGGCGCAGCACACGCTCGAAATGACTCGGGTCATGCGCCTTGAGCACGCTGGCTTCGCGCGGCAAATAAAAGTCCCACAACCGGGAAATCCAAAACCGTAGCGCAGCGGCGCGTGCCATGGCGGGCAGCAATTGCCGTTCTTGCGCGGTCAATGGGCGCACTGCCGCATAGGCAGCTAAAAAGCTGGCCGCGTTGCCCGCGTTGTGTTGGCCTGTCGGTAAATTAATGCACCAGTCGTTTAAACACACGCTGATGTCAAACAGCAGCGCATCGCAGCCGGCAAAATAAAAGTCGAACACGCCGGTTAATTTGCCGTGTTCAAACATCACGTTGTCGCGAAACAAATCACCGTGAATCGGGCCAACCGGCAGCGCGGTGTAAGCGGGTTGGGCAGCAATATGGTTTTGGTAGGCGATTTCCCCCAGCAGCAAGCTGCGCTGCTCGGCACTGACGTGCGGGAGAACGGCTGGCAGCGTAGCGTTCCACCACGGCAAAGCGCGTAAATTGGGTTGCTGCTTGGCAAAAGCTAGCCCAGCTACATGCATCTTTGCAAGGGTGGTGCCCATTTGTGCGCAGTGCTCGGCATTAGGCGCCAGCTCGCTGCTGCCACTGAGCTTATTCACAATTGCAGCGGGCTTGCCTTTTAAGCGATGAATGATTGCGCCGGTGGCGTCTGGCGCGGGGTTGGGCACCGGCAGCCCTTGGCTGGCCAGCAGTTGCATCAATTCCAGGTAAAACGGCAGTTGCTCGAACGTCAGACGCTCAAACAAAGTCAGCACGTACTGGCCGCGCGTGGTGTCTGCAAAGTAGTTGGTGTTTTCAATGCCGCCGCTGCAGGGCTTAAGTGCAGTCAGCTCACCTAAATCAAATTGCGCGGTAAAAGCGGCCGCTTCTTCGAACGACACTTCGGTATAAACGGCCATGCTTGGAGTAACTCGGAAAAACGCCTGAAAAAACGATCAACGCGCCGGGTGGCTAGAACTTCAGCACATTCCAGACGCGCGAACCCGTGGTGTCGCCTTTTGAA
>JANMWH010000007.1:0-3594 GCA_031393945.1 Polaromonas sp.
TTCACGTGCCGAAGCACTGGCAGCCAGCGCGCATATCGGCAACGTGTACGTCAATCGCGCCATGACCGGCGCTGTAGTAGGCCTGCAGCCCTTTGGCGGCGAGGGTTTGAGCGGCACCGGGCCCAAAGCCGGTGGGCCGCACTATTTGTACCGCTTTTGCGCGGAGCAAACTGTGACCGTGAACACCACCGCAGCTGGAGGAAACGCAGCGCTGTTGGGCGGTTAAAAACCGCTTCTCAACCTTCAGCGCAAATTGCCCGTGTGCCCAAATGAAAAGCGCCCCGGCTGCGGCCATACCGTCAGGCCATGCGGCTCACGGCCCACGGCAATTTTGTCGACTGCGCCGCTATCAGTGTTAAAGCGGTACACCTCGTTGTCGTAGCGGCCACCCAGCCACAAGTATTTACCGTCGACGCTGATGTTGCCCATATCAGGGCTGCCGCCGCCAGGAACGGGCCAGGTTTTGGTCACTTTTCGGGTGGCAAAGTCGATCACGCTGACGCTGCCTTTGCCGTTCGGTGTGCCGCGAATTTTATTGCTGCCGCGGTTGGCCACGTACATCGACTTGCCGTCTCGGCTGGGGTACAGGCCGTGCGCACCTTTACCGGTGGGAATGAACCCGATTTGTTTGAAGCTCTCGCCATCAACCACGTGCACGCCGTCGACCATCATGTCGGCTACATAAAAAATCTTGCCGTCAGGCGATATGCGCACGTCTTGCGGCATGCCGGGCGTGGTGCAAATGTCAGCACCTGCCGGGCTGGCCGGGTCGGGTATGTACTTTGCTTTTTTGCCCGGCGTGGCAATCAGGGCCAGCACATCGGGCCGATCAAAATACGCGTTGAGTTTGAGCGTGTCCACCACCTTGCGGTTGACCAAGTCAATCTTGGTGAGGGAGCCGTTGAACTCGCAGGTGAACAATACAAACTTGCCGTCGATAGTGAAATCAGCGTGGTTAATACCCGCGCACTTTGGCGTGGGAATCGTAAATTTCATGGCCATGGTTTTAGCGTCACGAAAGTCAAGGCGCTTGTACGCCTCAGCCACCACAATCGCGAATTGGCCGTCTGGCGACCAGTACAGGTTGTACGGGTCGTCCACCGGCACTGACTTGCCGGGCTTGCCGGTTTTGGGGTCGATGGGCGTCAAGCTGCCGTCAAGGCGGCCTTCAGCATTGTTGGCTACCCACAGTGTTTTTAAATCCCAGCTTGGCACGATGTGCTGCGGGTGAATACCTACGTAGAATTTGTCGATGACTTTTAGCGTGGCGGGGTCGATCACTGACACGGTGTTTTCACCCCGATTGGGCACGTAGACCCGCTCTAAGGCGCCAGCAACATTGGGGCTGAGCTTGTTCGACGCGATTTCGCTGTACAAATTGATAGGGTTAACGGCCGGCGGCATGCCAGAGACCATGTCTAGCGTGCCCGTGGGCAACGGGCCTGGAGGTGGAGTCATTGACTTTGCGGCGGCAGCGGGTTTGGCCGGGGCATAAGGATTGGCAGCGGGTGCATCTGGCGCATTTGGCTTGCTGACCGTTGAAGTGGGGGTTGGGTTAGCGGCTGGGTTTGGATTTGTGGATGGGGTTTGCGCCACTACCAACGACACCGCGGCTGCGCAGCCAACGACGGCCACGAGGCCAGTTTTCCAGAATTTATTTAAGCGGAGTTTACGCATGGTGGTCGACTTTTAAAACAGAAATCATTAGCAAAATAAAGGCGCTATCGGGGTGCAGAAGTTACCTTTTTGACAGCTTCAACGGTGATTTTAACAATCGCATCCACGCCCAATTGCCCATTAGCTGCGCTCGACGGCCTGGGGTCACCGGCCACGCCTGCGCTTTTACCCAACTTGGCTGACTCTGCAAAGCGTTCGGGTTTGACGAGTGATGCGTCAATTGCCATTAAAAGTGACGTGTCTGCCGTGCCTGCGTGGGTGCCAATCTCCAGCGGCGTCAAGCCTTTTGCTCTTAGCGAGTCGCGGTAAACGGTTTGCGTGGTGCGGTAGTACTCAGGCAAGTAATGCAGGCGGGTCGACGATTTGGCGACGCTGCGATTGAACTGCTCAGCCACCTGGCCCAGTAATTTTTGGTAGTTTCCGCTGTCGCCCAGCAGCACCACGTCAGTAAACCCGTGCTTTTGAAAGCTGCGCGCCGTGCCCAGCAACACTGCTTTAAAGGTGTCGTCTGGAATCGAAATCGTGCCGGCAAAGCCCATGTGCTCTGTTGGCGGATCAATATTGCCTTCAGGCGTGTAGGCCAGCACGGGGGCAACCAGCGCATTACCCAGCTGCGCGGCAATCTTGCCCGCGAGTGCTTTGGCCCGCACGTTGTGCTTGCCTATTGCCATGTGCGGGCCGTTTTGCTCGGTGCCGCCGATTGGAATCAACACCGTGGTTTTACCGGCCTTCAGCGCCGCGCTCACTTCCTGCGTGGTCAACTCTTCAATGTAGACACTGCCTTGCGCCAGTGCGGCACCTTGCAGGCTAGCTGCTGCCCAACAAATAACGATGGCCGCGTAGCGAATTTTTAGCATGCGTTCTTTTGAGTCAAAAAGACATTGTCGCTGGCAGCGCAGCGCGCCGAACGCAAAGGCGGCATAGTCGGCACAATTGGGCGATGCCAAAAATTTTGTATTTCTTTTCCCTGTGCAATCTCGTCATTGGCAGCGGCGCATTTATTTTGGGCGGTATCTTGCAGCCGGTCAGCACCGGGTTGGGTATCAGCGTGGCGGCGGCCGGTCAAGCCATGACTGTCTACGCATTGGCAACCGCTGTACTTGCGCCGCTGCTGATTGTGGTGACCGCCGATTGGCCGCGCAAACGCGCCGTTCAATTGGCGTTGGGCCTGTTTGCGGCGGGCAATCTGGTGTCGGCATTGGCACCGAGTTTGACAGTTTTGTTGATGGGCCGCGCGCTGATGGGCGCAGGCGCCATGTTTACGGCTGCGGTGTCAGCGCTAGCGGTCACGCTGGTGGCCCCTAGGCTGGTCGGGCGGGCGCTGTCCACCACCTTTTTAGGCATGAGCATCAGCTACGCAGTGGCGCTGCCGATTGGCGCCTGGCTGGGTTTTGAATTCGGCTGGCGCGTGCCTGTGTGGCTGTGCGTGGCGGCAAGTGCGCTAGCGCTGCTGGCCGCAACGGTGCTGCTGCCCAAAGGCGCGGCAACTGCACGCATTAACTTCAGTGGTTTCAAAGCGGCAGCAAGCCAAAGCGCGGTGTTGCGCGTGTGGCTGCGCACGCTGCTGTTTTTTGTCGCTATCTTCAGTGTGTTTACTTATGTTGGGCCGGTGTTGTTGGCGTTAAATGCAATGAACTCTGTGGTGCTGTCAGTGGTGCTGGCTTTTTTTGGCGTGGCCGGTGTGGTGGGTACGCTGCTGGGCGGCTGGGCCAACGACCGATTTGGTTCATTGAGAACCATCACCGTTCAGCTTATCGTGCTGGTCAGCATGATGTGCGTACTGCCATTGACAGCCGGTAGCCTGGCTGCGACGGTTTGCACGCTGGTGGTGTGGGGCGTGGCCGGTTTTGGATTAACCGCGCCACAGCAAAGCCGACTGGTCAGCCTGTCGCCTAAAGACGCGCCACTGCTGCTCAG
>JANMWH010000064.1:0-4369 GCA_031393945.1 Polaromonas sp.
GATTAGGGATTTTTTCATTTGAGAGTTTCTCCAAGGTTAAACATAGGGCTCCAGGATTTGGACCCCCGGGCCAACCTCCGTTAGGAAGTTGAGGTAATTGAACCAGACCCAAGCGACTGTGGCAAAGAAAACGGACGACGAATGCACATAAAAGTCGTTTTCGTTGCAAGCAGGCAACAAACTGGAAGGCAACTGTTGGCAGCAGGGCACAAATTGGGCGCTTTCACTGTGCGGCTAGCTGTGATAGCCTTGTGGCATGAATGCTCAGCCAACACAACTTGACCCGTTAATTTCAGAGTTTGCTACGCAAGCAGACGCCGACAGCTACGACACGTGGTTTCGCGCCAAGGTGCAAGAGGCTTTGGACAGCAAAAAACCTACTATTGCGCATGACGAAGTAATGGCGAAAATGCAGGCGATGTTGGATAGCAGAAGGATGAATCGCGCCGCCGGTCAAATCGGCAGCAAACCAGTTACGCCCCAAACACCTCTGCACCGGTAGATTCGACGGTTGGCAGCCAGCAAAAAGCCGCTTGTTAGCGGCTCTTTTGTTATGGAAACTCTTAATTCAGCTCTAGCCGTCGCTCTATTTTTTCAATCCTCGCTGCCAAACGGTCGTACCGCACATGCTGGCTGGCGTTTTCGGTGTACAGATCACCCGCATCGCGTTTTAAACCACCCACGCCAGCTTCAAGCCCGCTTAGGCGCTGTTTAACCTCTTGCATGTCTTCGCGGATGCCAGCTAAGTCAGCGCGCATGGCTCTGAGGTGTTCAAGAATGAGGTTTTCAACGTTTTCCATAGTTTTAGTTTACGCTTAAGAGTAATTTCAAGCTACTGTATTTTTAACGTCCACACGGGTACCAAAGCTCATGACAAATCCTCAAGACACTGTCCTTTCATCAGTCATCACCACCACCGACAACGCCCTGCGCACCCTGTTTGCCAAGCCGCCTGCCAGCAGGCCCTGCCCTACTGTGGCAGGCGACGCCACGGTGCTGTCAGCGCCAGAAAAAGCGCTGGCGGGCGCGCTGATGCGGGTCAACCATGTGGGTGAGGTTTGCGCGCAGGCGCTGTATGCCGCGCAAGCGCTGGGCACGCAAGACCCTGCATTGAAAAAGAAATTTTTAGACGCCAGCAAAGAAGAAGGCGACCACCTGGCGTGGACGCGCCAGCGGCTAGACGAGCTGGGCGCGCGCCCTTCCCTGCTGAACCCGCTGTGGTACGCCGGATCATTTGGACTCGGTTTGCTGGCTGCGCGAATGGGTGACAAAGTCAGCCTCGGCTTTGTGGTGGAGACTGAGCGGCAAGTAGAAGCGCACCTGGCCGAGCACATGGAGCGCCTGCCTGCCGGCGACCACGAATCGCGTGCGATTGTGTCGCACATGAAGGGTGATGAGGCCCGGCACGCGCTTGAGGCGCAGGCAGCTGGTGCTATTGAATTGCCAGCACCGGTGAAAGCGCTGATGGGGGTTGCGGCTAAGGTGATGACCACCGTGGCGCACAGGGTCTGATTTTTAGCCAGCCACCAGTTTGAGCAGAATTCCGACTACGCCAGCCAGCACAAAACCCGTCATCCATTTGAGTAAGTTGACATCTGCTTTCAGTGGCGCCAGGGAAATTTCTAGATCTTTTTTTGTGACCAGTTCGTCTTGAGCTTCAGCGATGACGCGCACGATTGCTTCAGCTTGCTCGGCAGTGAAGCCTGCTGTCTTTAGCTTGTCTGCAAGCTTTAATGAATCAAAAGTAATAGTGCTCATAAATGTAATTTACCTTAAACCTCCAAAACCTCAAAACTCGTCGTAATTTCAGCCGTTTTCCCCAGCATGATGGTGGCTGAGCAATATTTTTCGTGGCTCATGGCGATTGCGCGCTCTACTGCGCTTGGTGCCAGCGCTTTGCCTGTGATCACAAAATGCATGTGAATGCTGTTGAACACTTTGGGGTCCACTTCTGCGCGCACTGACGTTAATTTGACACTGCAGCCGCGCACGTCGTGTCGGCCGCGCTTGAGGATCAACACCACGTCGTAGGCGGTGCAGCCGCCGGTGCCTGCCAGCACGGTTTCCATGGGGCGCGGGGCCAGGTTGGCGCCGCCGTTTTCTGGCTTGGTTGCATCTGGCGCGCCGTCCATCATCAAGGTGTGGCCACTGCCGGTGGTGGCAACAAACGACATGCCTGATGCGGGGCCAGCCGCGTTGACTTGCTCGCTGGCGGGCCCTGCCCAGTTCACTGTGCATTCCATAAAAACAACTCCTTTTGATGACGGTAAGCCGCCCGAATTGACTCAAATCCCTAATTTTGGCTCTGGGGTATTGTGCAGTGCAGCATAGTGTGGCTATACTGGTTTCTACCGACAAAGCCTCACCGCCTGATTGTCTTCCAGTTGTCTCCTCCACCTCCTTAAAGGGTGGATTTACAGGCCCAAACCTCACGGTTTGGGCCTTTTTTCTTGGCCTCTATGATTCAAGGCCCGAGAGAAAACAATGACCAAACAATCAACGACCGAATTCACCCCAGCGGACTACCTGAAAAAAATCCTGACTGCCAAGGTCTATGACGTGGCGATTGAGTCGAACCTCGAGCCCGCCAAAAACCTGAGCGCCCGGCTGAAAAACACTGTGCTGCTTAAGCGTGAAGACCAGCAGCCGGTGTTCAGCTTCAAGCTGCGCGGGGCGTACAACAAAATGGCCAATTTGCCGCTGGCGCAGCTGAAAAAAGGCGTGATTTGCGCATCTGCTGGCAACCACGCGCAGGGTGTGGCGATGTCTGCGCAAAAGCTGGGCACCAGCGCCGTGATTGTGATGCCCACCACCACGCCGCAGCTCAAAATTGATGCTGTTAAGGCACTCGGCGGCGACGTTGTTTTGTTTGGCGACAGTTATTCAGACGCGTACACCCACGCGTCAGCGCTGGGTAAAAAACGCGGCTTGAGCTTTGTGCACCCATTTGACGACCCCGACGTGATTGCCGGGCAAGGCACGATTGCCATGGAAATGCTGCGCCAGCACACGGGGCCGCTGCATGCCGTGTTTATTGCCATCGGCGGTGGCGGTTTGATTTCAGGCATGGCGAACTACATCAAGGCGCTGCGCCCAGACATCAAGATAATTGGCGTGCAGATGAATGACTCTGACGCCATGATGCAATCGGTAGCGGCGAAGAAGCGCGTGACGTTGCCAGACGTGGGCCTGTTTTCAGACGGCACGGCAGTCAAGCTGGTGGGCGAAGAAACCTTTCGCATCAGCCGCGAGCTGGTTGACGAATTCATGACCGTAGATACCGACGCCGTGTGCGCGGCGATTAAAGACGTGTTTGTAGACACCCGCAGCATCGTCGAGCCCGCGGGCGCGCTTGCAGTGGCGGCCATTAAAAAATACGTGGCCGCCAACAAAACCAAAGGCGAAACCTACGCCGCCGTGCTGTGCGGGGCCAACATGAACTTTGACCGCCTGCGCTTTGTGGCTGAACGGGCTGAAGTGGGCGAAGAACGCGAGGCATTGTTTGCCGTGACTATTCCTGAAGCGCGCGGCAGCTTCAAACGCTTTTGCGAGCTGATTGGTGAGCTGCCCGGTGGCCAGCGTAGCGTGACTGAATTCAATTACCGCATCAGCGACAGCGCCAAAGCGCATGTGTTTGTGGGCCTGACGACGTTTAAGGGCGAGAGCGTGAAAATCGCCAGCAGTTTTACCCGCCACGGCTTTAAGGCGCTAGACCTGACGCATGATGAGCTGGCCAAAGAGCACATACGCCACATGGTGGGCGGGCACAGCGCGCTCTCAAAAAATGAGCGCCTGCTGCGCTTTGTGTTTCCTGAGCGGCCCGGCGCGCTGATGAAGTTTTTAGCCGCCATGCAGCCGGGCTGGAACATCAGCTTGTTCCATTACCGAAACCAGGGCGCTGACTTTGGCCGTATTTTGGTTGGGTTGCAGGTGCCCGATGTTGACGACAAATCGTTTAACAAATTTTTAGCTACCGTGGGCTACCCGCATGTGGAAGAAACCGCCAACCCGGCGTACCAGCTGTTTTTGCAAAGCTGAAAACTCGTGCCCGCAGACTCGTCAATTTGCCCCCAATGTGGCAACGGCTTGCGCTGCGGGGTAGCCTCAGGTGAGGAAAGTTGCTGGTGCTTTGACATGCCGCGTGTGGTGCCTGTACCGTCCCTTGAACCCACACAACCAGCGAGCTGCTTGTGCCCGGCTTGCCTTCAACCATTAATTGATAAAAATGACCTTTCAAATACCGAAAATTGACTCAGTAGTTGACACGGCTTTCGCGCAACAGCTGCAGCACAAAATTGACCACAAAACCAAGCCGCTGGGCGCGCTGGGCCAGCTTGAAAATTTGGCGCTGCAACTGGGTTTGATTCAG
>JANMWH010000077.1:0-23742 GCA_031393945.1 Polaromonas sp.
CGGCAATTGCCGCACTCAGCGCGCTCAAAGTCTCGTACTGGGGCAACTCAAAGCGTCCGCCTTCCAGGCCTTCCAACTCAATTCCAACCGAAAAGTTATTGCAGTCGCTGCGGCCGTTGTGGCTTGACTGCCCTGCGTGCCACGCGCGGTGGTCGCAGCTTACGAACTGCCAAAGCTCGCCGCTTCGGCTGATGAAAAAGTGCGCAGATACCTTTAAACCGCGAATTGTCTGGAAGTACGGATGCGCATCCCAATCGAGCTGGTTGACAAACAGATTTTGAACATTGCCATTTCCGAATTCACCGGGCGGCAGGCTAATTGAATGAATAACCACCAGATCGATAGCTGTATCGGCGGGCCTGGGCTCAAAGTTGGGAGACGCAGACGCTTTAGCGAAGCGGTACCAGCCGTGCTGCCAAAGGCCGGGGACAGCGCTGCGCTTAGACATATTGATCAGACGCTTCAGCCGATACATCCCCATCAGGCATCGCAATGTTCAACCGTGCAATTCGGTAGCGGATCTGCCTTAAGCTCAAGCCCAATCTGGCAGCCGCTGCTGTGCGGTTGAAACGGTGCTCATCTAGAACCTTGCAAAGTATGGCGCGTTCTTTTTCGTCGAGATAGTTCTGCAAGTTGTCGGGTATGTCAAAGGTCTCAACTCCGGGCGCAGACAGTTCATGGACTGACTCAGAATGCGGCGTCGAACTGCTCACGTGATCATCCAGGTGCAGCTCACCACCGTCACTGAGCGCGACCGCCCGATGCAAAATGTTTTCTAGCTCTCGTACGTTTCCGTTAAAAGCGTATCCGCTTAGCTGCGACAGTACGGCGGGGGCCAAAACTGGGACTCGAAATCCAGACTCTCGACATATCCGCACCAGCAGCGCCGCACACAATTCAGGCAAATCCTCAGGCCGCTCACGCAGCGGCGGGATTTTGACGACGATTACGTTCAGCCGGTAATACAGGTCCTGACGAAAATCGTTTGTAGCCACCGCACTGGCAAGATCTTTGTGGGAGGCGCTGACTACCCTCACATCAGACGGCTCCTCTTGTGATGACCCCAGCGGTCTGACCGCTCGTTCTTGGATCGCCCTGAGCAACTTTGATTGCATGGCCAAAGGCAAGTCACCAATCTCGTCCAAAAACAAGGTCCCGCCCTTTGCGGCTTGAAAGTAACCTTCGCGGTCTTGGTTGGCACCGGTGTAAGCACCTTTACGAGCGCCAAAGAATTCTGCTTCGAGCAGATTTTCAGGAATCGCACCACAGTTAACAGCTACAAAGGGGCCGCTGCTGCGGTGACTGCAGGCATGAACCGCTCGCGCCACCAACTCTTTACCGGTGCCAGATTCGCCTTGAATAAGAACCGGAGCCATGCTTCCGGCCACCTTTACGATTCTGGCTTTTACCGACTGCATGCTTGCTGACTGACCAACCAAACGCTCTAGCGCTGAAGGGTCAACGCGAGACCGGGTAGGATCAATTCGGGGGGTATCACGGGTGTCTGCTGCTGCAGAAGTTGTTGTAAATCTAGTGTTGTCGCTCTGCAGAGTTCTGGTGCCTTGCACAGCCGAGGCCACTACGCTTCTGAATTGCTTCAGGTCTACAGGCTTGGTCAGATAATCGAAGGCGCCCGCTTTCAGCGCTTCTACTGCGTTTTCAGCTGAGCCATGCGCTGTAATCACCACGCAGCGCTCTGTTCGCTGTTGCACAACCAGCTCACGGAGTAACTCCAGGCCCAGGCCATCTGGCAGCTGCATGTCTGTAATTACCGCATCAAAGCCTTTTGTCTCCAGCAACTGCCGCGCATGGGCCAAGTCACCGGCGGCTTCAACTCTGTAGCCCTCGCGCAGCAGCGTCAGTTCGTACAGCGTGCGCAAATCTGGCTCGTCGTCAATCACCAATATCTGAGCGGGTTGTTGCAAAGTCATACTGGCGTTTATCGGCATGGTGTCTAAGAAAACAAGTCGTCTGCCGCGCCCCCAGGGGCCACGGCCTTCAAACTTGCGGTTTTAAAGATTACAAAAAATTCGTTTCCTTGAACCGACTGGCGCGCTGCGCGCTGGTAGCCAATCAATGCGCCGTATCGCTCGCACAGCTCTCTGCAAATGTACAGCCCCAAGCCGCTTGAACGGCTCTCGGACGAAAAAAAAGGCTCGAATAAATGCGCCTCAACGGTTTTCTCAATAGGTTCGCCATTGCTCCAAACTGTCAATCGGGCGGGGCTGTTTTGCGGCTGGCGAGTCTCTATCTGAATGGCCTGCGGTGACGGCTTGACGTAGCGCAACGCATTGTCCAACAAGTTAATCAGTACCCGGCGCAAATGCTCGGGGTCAAAGATCACCTCGCTGTTGTCTGCGGCTAGCGATAGGTGCACCAAGTGAGACGAAGCCGTCTGGCTGACCCAATCGTTGGTTATTCGGGCGGCGACAGCATCCAGCAATACGCTTAGCTGCAATTGCTCCGGGTCTACTACCTGCACTCGCGAGACATTAAGAATGTCGTCGACTATTTTTGATAGCCGCTGAACGTTTTGCTGCACCATCTCAGTCAGGCGTAGTTGGCCTACATCCAGTAAATCTTCGGCTAAAAGCGCGTTAGCTTGTGAAATAGCGGCCAGTGGATTGCGAATTTCGTGCGCCACCGCCGCCGACATTCGGCCCATTGCCGCCATTTTTTCTACCCTCACGCGGGCTTGCACTTCGCGCAAATCCTCAAGAAACATCACGCACAACGCGCCGCCACGACTATCGTGCGCGTTTGCCAGCCGTGTGCGTACCCGCAGGCGTCTGGCGTTACTGCCGGCGTGAATAAGGTTGACGTCCGCCTCAATTTGCTGCCCTTGCGTCATGGTTCTGCTCATGATTTCAACAAGGGGTTGCCAAGCTGGTTCTACTGCCAGAACAAATGGAGCCACCCGCGGAACCTCACGCGTTGTCAGCAATCGCCTGGCAACGGGGTTGGCAGATCGGACTATGCCGTTGGCGTCGATCACTAAAACGCCGTCGGTTAGCGTCTCCACAATCAACTCATTGACCTCGGTCTGTGTGCGAGCAACGGCTTGGCTCGCTTTGGCCAATTGCTCTTCTCTTGCAAGGCGCAAAGCCAGCTGGTTAGCCAGCAGCGCCACCGCAAAAAAACCGGAACCGCTGAGACCGGCTTGTAAAAATCGACCTGATGTGTCGCCCAAAACCTGAGACGAGAGCCTCCAGGCGTCGACAAGTAAGAAAATAGTCACACTGGCAGCGGTACCGAGTGCCAGCAACAAAGGGCCCAGCACGGAAGCCAATAGCACGGGCAATGCGAACAGTGGCGTGTAGTACAAGCTGCTTGACTGCAAAAAATTCAGGGCTGTAAAGGTTAGAACGTCGACACCGATCGTCAATAACCACTGCGCATCGAAAACGCCACTGGGAGGCCTGGGTTTGGAAAGCACCCTGACAGCCAGCGTGGCAACCAGGTACAGGCTGCATATAACAATGGGCAATTTATCAGGCACATTTCCGAAATAGTAAATCAGGCTTTGCAGCGCAACCAGCACTACCGCAATCAAAACGCGGGCCGTCATAAAAGCGCGCCACAGTCGGCCAAATGAAGCGTATTCTTGTTCGGCGCTCCAGCCCTTGCCACGCCGTTCGGCTTGTTCAGGCACCAAGCCCAACACGTCAGTCATGCGCTGGCCAGCCAAGTTAATCGTCAGCCTGGCGCTGATGACCTGCACAACAGTAAACGCCCCGCGTGCCCAGCAAGGCGTCAGCTTTGGGGAGATGAAGGCCGCAAGTGCTGCAGGCCACCATTTGCGTGACAGCGCTCCCACTGGCCCTGGGTTTGGCTACCGACGCGTTCACGTCGCTGACACCCCGAGCGTTGTCGCGCCGGTCCATTGCCCGATTCCGTTGCCAAAGCCAAAACCCTAGGGCCACGAATGCGATCAGAACGGCGTATTTCACACGCGATCCAGCACAACTTCCATGACGAACCTAGACCCGACATACCCCAGCAAAAGCAGCCCGCAACCCACGTACAACACGCGTACCGCCCTAAGCCCGCGCCAGCCGAGCTTGGCCCTGCCGATGAGCAGGCCCGCAAACACTCCCCAGGCCAATACAGAAAATATGGTTTTATGGTTCCACTTCCATGACAGGCCTGCACCGTAGAGTTGTTCACTAAAAAGCCAGCCTACCAACAAGGTCGCCGACAAAAGCACAAAGCCAGCCTCGACGAATCGAAACGTCAGACGCTCCAAGGTCATCAATGGCAGACCGGCGTCACTTTGGGTGGCCTCTCGCATGGCTCGCTCAGTTCGCCGCATCATGCCGCCATGCACCAAAGCCGCGGCAAAGAGACCATAGGATGCAATACCCAGCGCCCAATGCAATGGCAGCCAGATGGATGCCACATGAAGATAACTGGAACCGGGGAAAAAACTCGCCAACACCACTGACGCCCCACCCAAACCGGCCAAAGCCCAGTGCGCTTTGAGCTGCGGAAACAATCTGCTTTGCACGGCGTAAACCGCAAGTACCAACCACATCGTCATGGACAGTGCTGGCGCAAATCCGAACCGGGGTGGGTTGCCCAGCAGACCTTCAGCCAGCATCAAGCCATGCAAAACCCAGGCTGCAAAAAGCATCAAGCGAAGCATGTCGGGCGCCATGCGGCGATGACACGCGGCAGCGGCAACATAAAACACGAATGAGCTCAATGCAATAAATTGTCCCCACCATTGGCTCATAGCTAAAATCATCTGCTAAGTTTAGCCTTTGACGGGCGCCCAGTCAGTTTTTTCAGCTTTTTAACCACTCCGCCGCACCGGAGCCCCCTCATGGCCTCAGCCCTCACAGACAAACTCTCCCGCCTGGTTAAGGAAATGCGGGGGCAAGCCCGTATCACCGAGGCAAACGTGCAAGACATGCTCCGGGAAGTTCGGGTGGCGCTTTTAGAGGCAGACGTGGCGTTGCCAGTGGTGCGGGACTTTATCGCCCGCGTAAAGGACAAAGCACTTGGCGCCGAGGTGATGGGCTCGCTCCAGCCCGGGCAGGTGCTGGTGAGCATTGTCAGCAAAGAGTTGGCTGCCACCATGGGCGAAGGAGTCAGCGACATCAACCTGGCTGCGCAACCGCCAGCAGTCATCTTGATGGCCGGTCTGCAGGGCGCTGGAAAAACCACCACCACCGCTAAACTCGCAAAACACCTGATTGAGAAACGCAAGAAAAAAGTGCTGACTGTGTCGGGCGACGTGTACCGCCCGGCCGCCATCGAACAGCTAAAAACTGTTACCGCGCAGGCGGGCGCGGAGTGGTTTCCCAGCTCACCTGACCAAAAGCCGGTCGATATCGCCCGCGCGGCAATTGATTACGCCAAGCGCCATTTTTTCGACGTGCTCTTGGTCGACACGGCGGGTCGCCTGGCGATTGACGAAGCGTTGATGGCCGAGATCAAAGAGCTGCACTCGGTTTTAAATCCCGTTGAAACCTTGTTCATCGTGGACGCAATGCAGGGCCAAGACGCAGTCAATACCGCGAAAGCCTTCAAAGACGCGCTGCCTTTAACTGGCATTATCCTGACCAAACTCGACGGCGACTCGCGGGGTGGTGCGGCGCTAAGCGTGAGGCAAATCACGGGCGCGCCCATTAAATTTGCGGGTACCAGCGAAAAGCTGGACGGCCTAGAAGTCTTCGACGCCGAGCGCCATGCTGGCCGAATTCTGGGCATGGGCGACATCGTGGCGCTGGTCGAGCAAGTCACGGCAGGCGTTAACGTGGCCGCCGCCCAAAAGCTGGCAGCCAAACTCAAGTCAGGCAGCGGCTTTGACCTGGAAGACTTTTTAGGCCAGTTGCAGCAAATGAAAAGCATGGGCGGGCTGTCCAGCCTGATGGACAAGCTGCCCGCGCAAATGACCGCAAAAGCCGGTCAGGTTGATATGGACAAGGCCGAAAAAGACATCAAACGCAAAGAAGGCATTATTCAAAGCATGACGCCGCTAGAACGCCGCAAGCCAGAACTCATTAAAGCGACCCGCAAACGCCGCATCGCAGCGGGTTCTGGCGTTCATGTGCAGGAAGTTAACCGTTTGCTCAATGAGTTCGAGCAAATGCAAGGCATGATGAAAAAAATGTCGGGCAGCGGAATGATGAAAATGATGAAAAAAATGGGCGGCATGAAGGGCATGCCGAAATTTTGAGAAAACGACCTTTTTAGGCTCTATTTACGCTCATCAAGTGCCGGTTAGCCAATAAATACGGGTGCAAGAAGCTCCTATATCAATAGCATAAATCAACCCTAGCCTTGCAATCCAGCTACTTAAGTTGGCTTTTCTGGAGTTTCATTTTCGGACTCAGCCGGCACTGCAACTTCTTTTCGGGGCGGCTTGGGCCTGACGGGTGTGTTGGTGTGAATCATCATGGTGGCTTTGTCCATTTCACCATTTAACAAGGCAGGAACGCTTTTGAGCGAGCGCGCAATGCACTCCTCAATGGCCAGCCGATGTTCCGCCATCGGCTTTTTGAGTACCCAATCGACAACTTCGTCTTTGTTACCCGGGTGACCTACACCCAAACGAAGCCGCCAATAGTCGCCAGTGGCCAGCTGCGCATGAATGTCTCGCAGGCCGTTGTGCCCAGCGTGGCTGCCGCCAAACTTCAGCTTGACTTGCCCTGGCGGTATGTCGAGCTCATCGTGCGCCACCAGTACTTCTTCAGGCTTGATTTTAAAAAAACGTGCCAGAGCAGCAACCGATTTGCCCGACAAGTTCATAAAAGTCTGTGGCGCAAGCAGCCAAACTGCCTGCCCGCTCACGGTGGTTCTGGCTACCTGCCCAAAATAACTTTTATCGAAACTTAGCGGCGCTTTGAGCTCGCGCGAAAGCGCTTCTATCCACCAAAATCCCGCGTTATGACGGGTCGCTTCGTACTCGGCACCGGGGTTGCCCAAGCCAACAAACAGTTTAATCATGCCAAAAAGTCCATGCCCTGAATTTTAAAGCCCAATAAAAAAACTCCTGCAGTCTTGCGAATGCAGGAGCCTTGAAGCTCAACTAGGCGATTAAGCTCGTAACGCGAACGCTTACTTCTTGGCAGCAGGCTTGGCTGCGGGTTTAGCTGCGGGTTTAGCGGCATCTTTTGCAGCAGCAGCGGCCTTACCGGCAGCAGCTTTAGCATCTTTGCCGCCAGAAGCGTCAGCTAGGGGCGCTACTGCTTCAACTTCTTCAACGATGGCGGTTACTGACACTAAAACCGGGTTGACCTGGCCCTTGGCAACAAACTTGACGCCTTTTGGCAGCGTAATGTCTTTAACATGCAGCGATGAACCCTTTTTCAAGTTGCTCAAATCAACATCGATAGACTCAGGAATATCAGCTGGGAAGCACGAAATGGTCAACTCAGTCAACACGTGGTTAACCAGGCAGTTTTCGGTTTTGACAGCCGGTGAATTCTCTTCGCCGCTGTAGTGCAGCGGCACTTTAACGGTCATGCGGGTTTTGGCTTCCACGCGCTGAAAGTCAATGTGCAAAATTTGCTGCTTGAACGGGTGCATTTGCAAATCGCGCAATAACACTTTGTGTTCTTTGCCGCCCAGTTCCATCTCAAGGATGGACGCGTGGAAAGCTTCTTTTTTGATGGCATGGAACAAAGCGTTGTGATCGATTTCGATCAACGCTGGCTCGCCCGTGCCACCATAAACGATACCGGGTGTGCGGCCCGTAATGCGGAGACGGCGGCTCGCACCCGTACCCTGCTTGGCGCGCTCAAAAGCGACGAATTTCATAAACTTCTCCTTAAAGGGGTAGGCCGCGACCAGCTTTCCCCGACATAAAAAGGCTGCGCTGGCGAAAACGCCGATGCAACCGCTTTTTGATTCAAAGCAAAACCGCTTGGTCTTGATCTGAAAACAAACTCATCACCGACTCTCCCTTGGCAATTCGCTGAATGGTTTCAGCGATCAATGGCCCAACCGAGAGCTGACGGATTTTTTTGCATGCCATGGCGTTCTGGCTAAGCGGAATTGTGTTGGTGATCACGACTTCATCAAGCGCGTCGCCTTGGGCAATGCGGTCGATGGCAGGGCCTGAAAAAATCGGGTGCGTGCAATACGCATAAACTTTTTTGGCACCGCGCTCTTTAAGCACTTCGG
Source organism: Polaromonas sp. (assembly GCA_031393945.1). Taxonomy (GTDB): domain Bacteria; phylum Pseudomonadota; class Gammaproteobacteria; order Burkholderiales; family Burkholderiaceae_C; genus Polaromonas. The sequence goes on from JANMWH010000077.1 coordinate 8,134, forward strand.
CCGCCTTGACCAGCGTGCCGGCCGTATCAATCATGTCGTCCATGATGACGCAATTGCGCCCTTCAATGTCCCCAATCACGTGCATGACTTCAGACACATTGGCTTTAGGCCGCCGCTTGTCAATAATTGCCATGTCGCAGCCCAGTTGCTTGGCCAAAGCGCGTGCACGAACCACGCCGCCGACGTCGGGCGAAACCACCATCAAATCTGAATAGTTTTTTTGCCGCAAATCACCTAACAACACAGGTGACGCGTAAATATTGTCTACCGGAATATCAAAAAAACCTTGAATCTGGTCGGCATGCAAATCCATCGTTAACACGCGTGACACACCAACTGCCTGCAGCATATTGGCAACCATTTTGGCTGTAATGGGTACGCGGGCTGATCGCGGGCGGCGATCTTGCCGCGCATAGCCAAAGTAAGGAATAACTGCGGAAATGCGTTCAGCCGATGCACGTTTGAGTGCGTCGACCATGATCAGCAATTCCATCAGGTTTTCGTTGGTGGGCGCACAGGTGGACTGCACCACAAACACGTCACGTGCTCGCACGTTTTGCTGGATTTCAACAGTCACTTCACCGTCTGAAAAACGCCCCACGTGCGCTGCACCTAGCGCAATACCCAAGTGCTCCGCTATTTCAAGGGCCATGCCGGGATTGGCATTGCCGGTAAAAAGCATGAAGTCCGAGTGTTGTGGCTGCATGTGGGGCCCAGCGTTTGACGACATTGGAGGTGACTGAAAAAATCTTCTAAAAAACGCTGTTTAAAAATTCCAAACCCGCAATTCAGCGGGTTTGGAATTTTTAAAACTGAAGGCAAAAACCAGCGGTGTTTACCCACAATTACTAAAAATTTTGGCAGGGGTGGAAGGAGTCGAACCTGCGAATGCCGGAATCAAAATCCGGTGCCTTAACCAACTTGGCGACACCCCTACACGGGACTACTGCAACCTGCTTGACGAAAACTCGACCTGCCGCTGCAACAAACCCATAACTCGTTTACTACAAAACTCTTGCTGACTTACGGTTTACCAAGTAGCCAGAGGATGCATTTGCAAATTACTGCATCTGCGAATCTTCCAATCACCGGGAGCGCTTGCAAGATTTGCCTCGTGCAAATTTCCATCGTTTTTTACTTCAGCAAAAACTGCGCTGCCTGAACCGGTCATTCTGCCTCTTAGTTTGTTACTAGACAGCCAGTCAAGCGACTGAACAATCTCCGGGCAAAGCTGAACGGCTACTGGTTGCAGGTCATTACGACCAAAATCGAAAGTTTCCCCCCGAAATTTTGCAGCAAAGCCCTGTATTGTAGCAGTTTCAGTGTCGCGCTTGAGCAAGGCTGAGCTGAAAATGCCCTGCGTTGAGAGCCCTTGCGCAGGTTTGATCACTAAAAAATCAGCTGGAGGCAAATCAATTGGGGTTATCTTTTCGCCGATGCCTTCTACCCAAGCATTGCCGCCGCACAAGAAAAACGGCACATCTGCACCCAAACTTAACGCAATCGCCATCAGCTTTTCGCGCGGCAAGTTAACGCCCCACAAGCGTTGTAGCGCCAGCAGGCAGCTGGCCGCATCAGACGAGCCGCCGCCCATTCCCGCTTGCGCGGGAATTCGCTTTTCGAGGCGGATGTCAACCCCAAGCGACGTGCCACAAGCCGCTTGTAGCGCCGTGGCGGCGCGCACGGTCAGGTCTTCAGCAGGCAGCTCGTGGTTGCTGCTGGCCAGCAAGTCGGTGCGGTGAATAAGCCCGTCGGTGCGCAGCTCGAAATGCAAGATATCGCACCAGTCAATCAACATGAAAACGGACTGGATCAAATGGTAGCCGTCACTTCGCCGGCCCGTAACGTGCAAAAACACGTTGAGCTTGGCTGGCGCGGGAACGTCGTAAAGAGCCTTCATGGTGATGCGCCCGGACTAACGGTCCAAAACAATACGCAATTCGACTGGCGGCGAAGGCAGCGCGCGCGTTGCAACAATGCGGCCCGCTGATTGCTGCGACAAATCGGCGGTCCATCCGCTCGCGGCAGTCGGTTTGCCAGCCAACCAGTCGAACAGCGCAACTGTCGGGATGGCAGCACCTGTCACTTGCTCCAGTAGCTCATCGACAGTGGCATAGCGTTTGGTGCCTTGAGTCGACTCCAGCGTTGCGGACGATGGCGACCACCGCAGCACACCCAAAATGCTGCCCAAAGGGCTGATCAAGGTCAAGTCGCCAAAATCTGGCCGGCCGTTGAGTTCAAAAGCAGCAAAAAACGCTTGTGGCGGATCGCTTTGAACCTTCAGGCTGATTCGACCCGTCCAAACATCCAAAAGCGCCTTAGAAATAGCATCACTTTGGCCTGTAGCGCTTATTTTATGGGCGCAAGCAGCTAGCATATTAATAGCAAATAAGCAGCCCGAAGCCAGCAGCAAACGCCGTGCAACTACAGCAGCAAGCGGGGACTTCAGAGCTTGGCCTTCAGGCGTTTAACGGTCTCTAGCAAAGTCTCGTTTTCAGAGTTCAACAGCATTCCCTCACGCCAGATGCCAATGGCTTTGTCTTGCTGGCCCTGCGCCCACAACACTTCACCATAATGCGCCGCAATTTCGGCATCGGGCCTGGTTTTAAAGGCGTCGGCCAAAATCTGGCTGGCGCTTGCAAGGTTACCCATGCGAAATTCAACCCAACCCAAACTGTCACGAATAAACGGGTCGTTCGGCACGTACTCAAGCGCTTTTTGAATCAGCTGTTTTGCCTCTACCAGGCGAATGTTGCGCTCTGCCAGCGAGTAACCCAGAGCGTTGTACGCGTTGTAGGCGTCGGGCTTGGCAGCGATAACCTGGCGCAACAGGCGCTCCATCTCGGGCAACTGGCCCAGCTTCTCAGCCATCATGGCCTGGTCGTACAAAATATCGCTGTCTTGCGGAAAAGCCAGTGCCGCTTTGGCAAGCAATTCGTAGGTTAACTTGAACTCCTTGCGGTCGCGCAGCAGGCCCGCCTCAGCCAGCAGTTTCAGCCGTGCATCACCGGGTTCGCGCTCAGGCAGGCTGCGAATCAACTGCCGCCCTTCTGCCAACTTGCCCTGATTGGCAAGAATAGATGCACGCCGGGACTGCGCCTGAATCATTTCTGCGGCGTTGTCGATTTTGCTTATCCAGCCTTCGGCGGCAGCGAAATCCTTGCGTTTTTCTGCAATTTGCGCCAACGACAAATAAGCCTGTGCCAAGCCGCGGTCTGGCTCGTCCGAATCGCTAGCTTCTTGGGCTTTCAGGCTGAGCGCAACGTACCTCTCAAAAGAGGTTTGGGCCGGTGCCAGCTGCAGTTCTTGCAACTGCAACGACCCCAGCACCAACCACGCAGGCGCGAACTCGGGCTTGTCGATATTGACCAATTTAAGCTGGGCTGCTGCGTCTCCTAAACGCTGATCGTCGATCAACGCCCTCGCATAACCCATCCGAATTTCAGGTTGCGGTTTCGGGCTGGCCAGGTATTTTTTGACCATCGCCTCAGCATCGGCAAATTGCGGGCTCATGACCTCTAGTGCCACCAAAATCGGCCCTTCGGCCAAGCCGTCTGCAGCCTGGCCGTTTTTAGCCGCCGCGAGGGCGCCCACAGCGTCGTTCGCCATAAGGCGCATTCGGCCTATTGCAGACCACGCTGCGGCCGAGGTTGTTGGGTTGATAACGTAGGTGGCCAGAGCTTCTTCAACCACGCTGGTAGCCAGCTTTTTATCGCCCACGCGCGCATAAGCGCGTGGCACAGCCGCAATGGTTGCATTTCTATCAGCCGGCGAGACAAGAGCAATGCCGGTTTTGAGTGGTTCAAGCGTTTCACTTAAACGGTTCAGGGCGACCAGAATTTGAAGCACATAGCGGTTGGCATCGCTTGACGCAGGGAAAGCTTTTTTCCAGGCAACCGCAGACTGCAGCGCGGCGTCCCCGGCCCTTGACTGCAAGGCCAAGTCAGTCGCTCTTTGGTACAGCTGTGGATCATTGGATTTTCGCGCAGCATCCAAAATCAAAGCGTAGCCAGCGCCAAGGTCGCCCTCCCGGGCAGTTAGCTCACCGACCAAAAGGCGATAAAACAGATCGGCGTCAAGTAAAGAGGCTTCTGGCGCGGCAGTCTGCGCGGCTTCAACTGCCGCGGGCCTAGTTTGCGTGACTGGCGCTTTGCGGGGTGCTGCCGGTTGCGCCAACACCAAAGGAGCCATGATGCATAAGCCACAAAGCACAAAAACAGCTTTTTTCATCGTGTCATGATAATTGAAGGTTTACAGCGGCGCGCAGGCGCTCGCGTAAAGCCAGTTTCAACCGCCCCCAGCCGCAAGGACCGCATGCCAGAACTTCCCGAAGTTGAAGTCACCCGACTGAGTTTTGCCGATCGCATCGCTGGTGCAACCGTGTTGTCCGTCACCTTGGGTAAGGCGCTGCGCTGGCCGATCAATTGCGAGACGCAGGCACTGCACGGCCAACACATCTCGGGCGTACGCCGTCGAGGCAAATACCTGCTGGTGGATTTGAGTAACGGGTTGCTGCTGATTCATCTGGGCATGTCGGGCAGCATAAGTTTTGCAGCCAGTCTGCCTGCCCTGGGAAAGCATGACCATTTTGAAATGCAAACCACGCAGGGAACCTTACGCCTGAATGACCCCAGACGATTTGGGGCGGTGGTGTACGCCGAAGGTGAAGACAGCGCTGCAGCAAAAAAGTTACTGGGCAGGCTGGGTGTTGAGCCATTGGGTGACGAGTTTGACAATTTGGCGTTTCATGCAGCACTTCGCGCCAGGAAATCACCCATCAAACAAGTGCTTTTGGCGGGGGAAATTGTGGTCGGTGTGGGTAACATTTATGCGTCAGAAACGCTCTTTTTAGCGGGCATACGGCCTACTACGGCTGCCAGCAAAATAAGCAAGCCACGCGCGATTCGCCTGCATGCCGCTATTCGGCAGATTCTGGCAGAGGCGGTCAGGCAAGGCGGTAGTACGCTGCAGAATTTCTCTAACGCCAGCGGCGAAACCGGTCACTTCCAGCTGCACGCCAGCGTTTACGACCGTGCGAACCTGCCCTGCCGGCTGTGCAGCACACCCATAAAAAGTATGCGGCAAGGCCAGCGCTCCACCTTTTATTGCCCGAAATGCCAAAAACCTTAAGCCGAAGACGGCGCAGGCCCAATAAACTAGGCATTTACGGGCCGCAATGCTATATTGAATCCGCTTGAAAATGGACCCCTATGACCTTTAATGAACAATTTGACCAGCACGGCGCATGGCGGCGTGAATTTGCCCTGCGGCTAAAGCTGCTGGCAGAGTGGATGAAAGATCACGACCTGCTGGATGCAGCTGTCGAGGAGCGCCTGAATCGCCTTGAAACGCAAGTTCGATCTGACAAAGTGATGGTGGCTTTCGTAGCGGAGTTTTCGCGCGGTAAATCAGAGCTGATCAACGCCATATTTTTCGCTGGCTACGGTCGGCGCATCATGCCGGCCAGCGCCGGCCGCACCACCATGTGCCCAACGGAGCTTGGCTATGACGCCGATGTTCCCCCCTGCTTAAGGCTTTTGCCAATTGAGACGCGTCTACAAACGCAGGCACTGATGGAGTGGCGAGCTGTTCCTGAAAAATGGACGCGGGTCGACCTCGATGTCAATGACCCTGCGCAGCTTGCTCAAGCATTGGAAAAGGTAGCTGAAGTTCGTCACGTCACTAAAGAAGAAGCGACAGCCTTGGGCTTTTGGCACGACGAAAACATTGAAGATAACCCGCTGGTTCGGCTGGACGGACTGATTGAAGTGCCAAGGTGGCGGCACGCGCTTATCAACATTGCGCATCCGCTGCTCAAGCAAGGCTTGGTGATTTTGGACACGCCTGGCTTGAATGCGATTGGTGCCGAGCCTGAATTGACAGTCAGCCTGATTCCACAGGCGCATGCCGTGGTGTTTATCTTGGCCGCTGATACGGGCGTGACGAAGTCCGACTTGTCTATCTGGCGCGAGCACCTGATCACTGGCGATTCAGAGAGCATTTCCAGACTGGTGGTCTTGAACAAGATCGACACTCTTTGGGACGAGCTGAGCTCGCCTGAGCAAATCAAGGCACAAATTGATCGGCAGCGGCAGAGCTCTGCTGAAATTTTGGGATTGCCCGTTTCACAGGTGATTCCGGTTTCTGCGCAAAAAGGCTTGGTAGCGAAAGTCACCAGAGACGCTGCCTTGCTTGAGGCCAGTGCTCTACCTAACCTTGAGCTGGCCTTGGCCGAAGGCGTGATGGGCCAGCGCCAGAAAATTCTGCGCTTGGCAGTAGCTGGTGGCATTAACGAGCTGCGAATAGAAGCCGGACGCTCAATACACATTCGCAGACGCGACTTGGCTGAACAAACGGATGAGCTGCGCGGGCTGCGCGGAAAAAATTCGTCAGTCATCCGGCACATGCGTTCGCGCATTGAACTTGAGCGGGCTGAATTTGACAAAAGCGGCGCCAAAATCCATGCCGTCAGGTCGGTTCACCTCAAGTTATTGCGAGAGGTATTCAAGTTATTGGGCTCGCCAGCACTCAAGCTGGAGCTGTCCGATTTAACTGCCAGGCTAAAACAGCCGGGAATTAAATTCGGCGTAAAAAAGGCTTACGGCCAGACCTTTTCCAAGTTGCGCGCAAGCCTTCAAAAATCGCAGTCTACAAGCGCTGAAATTCACTCGATGCTGGTCGCGTCTTTCAAGCATTTGAACGCCGAGTTTGGATTTTCACTGCAAGCGCCGAAAGAGCCCGAACTTGCCCATTTCAAACGCGATCTTGAATTGATCGAGCTCAGTCACTTGCAGTATTTGGGTGTCAATAACATTTTGAAGTTGTCACAACCCAACTTTTCTGAGCGTTTGGTGCGCGCACTGTCTACCCGGCTACGGGTGGTGTATGAGTCAGCGTTGAGTGAGCTGGAGTTATGGAACAAGTCTGCAGCTTCTCAGCTTGACGCGCAGCTCAGGGAGCGCCGGAAAAACTTTGTCCGCCGTATTGAGGCGATAGAGCGCATTCAAAGTGCAGCATCTGGGCTGGATGAGCGTATTGCAGAAATCAACATCCAAGAAGACAAGCTCAACGCCTTGGACAACAAGCTGACTGAGCTGACAGCACATCTGGCAGGAACACCAGTGCCTGCAGACGGCAAACTGCACTCGCCAAAAGCACCCGAACCGTCGGCTCAGCTGAATTCGCAACTGGCGGCCATGGCTTGAAGTGGAATTGAGCTCTAGCGCAGCAGCGCACTTTGCCAGCAAAGTAATCGATTGGCAAAAGCAACACGGAAGGCACGCCCTGCCTTGGCAAAACACCCGTGACCCCTATCGCGTGTGGCTTTCTGAAATTATGCTTCAGCAGACACAAGTGACTACAGTGCTGAGCTATTTCGACAGGTTTTTAACGCGCTTTCCAAACGTAGTGGCTCTGGCTGAAGCGCCAATCGACAATGTGCTCGGCTTATGGAGCGGCCTGGGCTACTACAGCCGCGCCCGCAACATGCATCGCTGCGCGCAGCAAGTGGTGAGCCTGCACGCTGGGGCTTTCCCAAAGACCGCATTGCAATTACAAACCTTGCCGGGAATTGGACCGTCTACCGCAGCGGCCATTGCTTCGTTTTGCTATTCCGAGCGCGTTGCGATTTTGGATGGAAACGTCAAACGCGTGCTCACCCGGGTTTTGGCTGTGCAAGAAGACATGAGCCAACAAGCAAGTGAAAATACGCTGCTGGTCATCGCCAATCACCTGCTTCCAAAACACGCATTGACGGAGTCGATGCCGCGCTACACCCAAGGCATCATGGACTTGGGAGCAACTGTTTGCAAGCGAACTCGGCCCTCTTGCACGATTTGCCCAGTGCAGTCAATGTGCCTTAGCCATCGTGACGGCAATCCAGAAAAGTACCCGGTTAAAACCAAAAAAATAAAGCGCAGTGCCCAAAGCTTGTGGCTGCTATGGGCTCAAAACGCGGTGGGTGAAGTGTGTTTGGCTAAGCGTCCTGAAAGCGGCGTGTGGGGTGGGTTGTATTGCTTCCCACTATTTGAAAGTGAAGCAGACCTCAAGGCTGCGTTACCAACATCAGACCGCGATCGGGTTGAGTTACTGCCGCCTATTAAACATGTTTTGACACATAAAGACCTGCAACTCAACGTCGTCATTGCGAATTTGAGCGGTAAAAATAAATTGTTGAAGCACGCAGCGGTTATGGATACTTGCTGGCTGCTTCCGCCGCAGTACCTGCAGCTGGGGTTGCCTGCGCCTATTCGCGCCTTGTTATCAGCCCATTAACGCTACAGGCTAGTCTGCCTCATGCGCTGCTGTCAAGCTCGCGGTGCCGCTTCAGGGTGGGCCAATCGTTCGCAAACGCCCGCACCAGTTCCTCAACCAGGTAAACCGAGCGATGTTGTCCGCCTGTGCAACCTATCGCTACGGTGACATAGCTTCGGTGATCTTTGACCATTGCCGCAAGCCAGCGCCGAATAAACCCATCGACATCACGCAGCATGTCACCCACCTCCGAATAGCTGCGTAAGTAATCAGCAACCGCCACGTTTTTTCCAGTGAGCTCGCGAAGACCCGACTCGTAATGCGGGTTGGGCAACATGCGAACATCAAACACGAAGTCAGCGTCGAGAGGAACACCGCGCTTGAACGCGAATGACTGAAACACCAACGTCAACTGCGTTCTGGCGATAGAAATCAAAGACTTCACGTATCCCTGCAATTGCGACGACCGAATCATGCTGGTATCGAGCACGTGCGCTTGTTGTTGGAGTTCGCCCAACAACTCACGCTCAAGCTCAATGGCATCGACCAGCGCCCGATGTTGGTCAGGCGCGCCCACCCGAGACAACGGATGCAATCGCCTGGTCTCGGAAAAGCGTCGCACCAGCGTTTCGGTAGTCGCGTCTAAAAACAGCGACTGAATCGCCACCCCTTGTTCGCGCAAACGCGCAAGTTGTCCGGGCACCAGCGGCAAAGATGTTGCGCTGCGCACATCCATGGCAATGGCAACTTTTCTGGCGCCATGCTGCATCTCTAGCGCAATAAACGACACGAGAAGTTCAGGCGGCAGGTTGTCTACACAGTAAAAGCCAGCGTCTTCCAATGCGCGCAAAGCCACCGATTTTCCAGAACCGGACATGCCGGTGATCAGCACCATTTCTAAAGGCGCATCACCGCTAATTTTTGCAGGGCCTTTCATGAATTCAGCATTTCCCGGGCATGCGCCAAGCTGGTGTTAGACAGCTTTTCGCCGCCCAGCATGCGTGCGATCTCTAAAACGCGGGCTTGTCCAGTCACCCTATCAACCGTGCTGAAGGTTTTTCCGTTTTCAGTCTGTTTTGCTACCAGCAAGTGCTGGTCTGAGCAGGCAGCCACCTGCGGTAGGTGCGTAACTGCCATCACCTGGCGGTCTTTACCGAGTTGCTTCATCAGCCGTCCGACGGTTTCTGCCACAGCGCCGCCCACTCCTGAATCAACTTCATCAAAGATCAGCGTTTGCGCCTCGCCGAGCTGGCTGGTAGTCACTGCAATGGCCAAAGCAATTCGAGACAGCTCACCACCAGAAGCCACCTTGCCAATTGCACGTGGCGTGCTGCCGCTGTGGCCAGCTACTAAAAACTCCACTTGTTCCAAACCGTATTGAGTTGGCTCGGTGCCCGCCACCAGCGCAACCTGAAAAACGCCGCCTTGCATTCCCAGCCCTTGCATGGACTTGGAAATGGCACGCGACAAAACCGGCGCAGACTTTGTACGCAGCGCTGAAATCAGCTTCGCTTCACGCACGTAGGCAGCCTCAGCGACTTTTTGCGCTTTTTCAAGCCACTCAAGATCGGCCGCTTCATTCAGTGCTTGAAGTTCATTGCGCCACGATGCCGCCAGCTCAGGCAGCTCGGCCGGCTGGCGCCTATAACGACGCGACAAACCAATCCACAGCGCCATGCGCTCATCCAGTTCGCTCAGTCGCTGCGGCTCGAGCTGCGCGTGTCTAGCGTATAGGTTCAGAGAATGCGCGGCGTCGTCAATCTGGGCTGATGCATTGGTTAAAACTTCAATCATTGGGCCAAATTGCGTTTCGTATTGCGCAGAATTTTGAAGTTCTGCCACCGCTCTGGCCAGCAAGGCGGACGCATTGCTGTCGGCATCGACCAGCGCATCAAGCGCGGTTTGCACGGCATCGCGCAGGGTTTGAGCGTTTGACAAGCGGCTGTGCTGCGCGTTCAGATCGTCCCATTCATTTAACCCGGGCGACAGCTTGTCGAGTTCGGCAATTTGCCAAGAGAGTCTTTCGCGCTCGCGTTGAGAGTTGTCTTGTGCGCCCCGTGCATCTGCCAAAGCTTTTTGTGCCAATCGCCACAGCTGCCAGGCCGCTGCCAGTGCTTCGGTGTTGACACCGGCGTAAGCGTCTAGCAGGCCTCTGACTGAATCGGGGCGAGTCAAGCTTTGCCAAGCGTGCTGACCGTGAATGTCCACCAGCTTATCGGCAAGGTCTTTGAGCTGCGCAACCGTAGCCACACTTCCGTTTATCCACGCGCGACTTTTCCCTTGCGCATCAACTGTGCGGCGCAGCAGCAAGCTTTCGCCAGGCAAAAAGCCCGCACCTTCAAGCCAGCTTGTCACCGCCAATTGATTGTCAAACTCGACGCTTATCTCGCAGCGCAAAGCGCCTTCACGAACCATACCCACATCGCTGCGCGCGCCAAGCGCGAGCTGAACCGCATCAATCAAAATTGACTTGCCGGCACCGGTTTCGCCCGTTAAGACGGTGAACCCTGTCGTTAGATCAAGGTCGACTTCGCGAACAATCACGAAGTCGCGTAACGATATTCGCTTGAGGCTCATGGCCAGACAACCAAAAGAAAATAGGTCACGCTACGCCTTCGTTCCAGTGCAGCTTTTTGCGCAGCGTGTCAAAGTAGCTCCAGCCCTTGGGGTGCAAAAAGCGCATTTGGTACTCAGAGCGTTTGACTGTGATCCGGTCGCCCAGCATCAAGCTCGCCAAGGACTGCATGTCAAAGTTGGCGCTGGCGTCTCGGCCCGCTACTATTTCAATAGCTACTTCCCCTATGTCTGAAAGGACAATGGGCCGGTTTGACAAGGTATGCGGGGCAATCGGCACCAACACCCAACCCGCAATTGAAGGATGCAAAAGCGGTCCGCCTGCCGACAGCGCATAGGCTGTTGAGCCTGTCGGCGACGCAATAATCAAACCGTCAGCACGCTGGTTAGCCACAAAACGGCCATCGACCTCCACCCGCAGCTCCACCATGCCCGAGGTTGCGCCGCGATTGACCACCACATCATTCATGGCAGTGGCGTTGAACACACAGCGCCCATCACGCACAACTTGCGCTTGCATCATCCAGCGGCGGTCTTCTTCAAAATCGCCGCGCAGCATGGGGCTTAAAACGCTTTGGTAGTCGTCAAATGCAATGTCCGTGATAAACCCCAACCGACCCTGATTAATGCCAATCAGCGGCACGCCAAACTTGGCCAGCACACGGCCAATGCCCAGCATGGTGCCGTCCCCTCCCACCACTAAGGCCAGGTCGCAGTGCGCGCCTATGCCGGCCACGTCCAAAATCGGGTATTGGGTCAGGCCGGTGTTGTTGGCAGTGTCTTTTTCAATCGCAACGTCACAACCCTGGGCGTTTAAGAACTGCGCAATGCTCTCTAAAGCCAGGCGCGAGCCTTGGGCGTGGTATTTGCCGACGAGCGCGACATGACGAAATTGCGATTTCATTTTCAAATTACATCACAAGAAGGGCGGCAAGCTTCGTAGAATGAACGAATGCTGGACGATCGTGCAAGACTGTTGTTAAAAGCGCTCGTTGAGCGCTACATCGCCGATGGGCAGCCGGTAGGTTCGCGCACGCTGTCCAAAGCCTCTGGGCTAGAGCTGTCCCCCGCCACCATCCGCAATGTGATGAGCGATCTGGAAGAGTTGGGCCTGATCGTCAGCCCCCACACCTCGGCCGGCCGCATACCCACGGCGCTAGGCTATCGGCTGTTTGTAGACACCATGCTGACGACTCAGTCCGACCCATTTCTGAATGCTCCGGGCTTGGGCGCAGCACGTCTGGCCCCTGACCAGCCACAAAAAGTACTTAGCAGCGCTGCACACATGCTGTCCAGCCTGTCGCAGTTTGTGGGTGTGGTGATGGCGCCCCGGCGCAGTTCGGTATTTAGGCACATTGAGTTTTTGCGATTGTCTGAGCGGCGCTTTTTAGTCATCATCGTTTCGCCCGAAGGCGATGTGCAAAACCGCGTGATTTTTACTGAAGCCGACTACACGCAGTCGCAGCTCATCGAGGCGGCCAATTTTTTAAATTCACATTACGCCGGCATGGCGATGGAAGAGGTGCGGGAGCGCCTTAAAAACGAAGTGGAGGCACTGCGCGGGGAAATCGCCACGCTGATGCAAACCGCTGTGCAGGTCAGCTCCGAAGCCATTGAGTCACGCGACGAAGTCGTCATATCAGGCGAACGAAATTTGCTGACGGTGAGCGATTTTGCAAGCGACATGGGCAATTTGCGCAAGCTGTTTGACTTGTTTGAACAAAAAGCCCAGCTCATGAAATTGCTTGACGTGTCTAGCCGAGCCGAAGGCGTGCGCATCTACATTGGCGGCGAAAGCCAGGTTATTCCGTACCAGGAATTGTCAGTCGTGACCGCACCTTACGAAGTGGACGGCAAGGTAGTTGGCACGCTGGGCGTTATTGGCCCTATGCGCATGCCGTACGAAAGAATGATCCAGATTGTCGACATCACCTCCAAGCTGGTCAGCACCGCCCTGAGCCACAGCAAATAGCCACAACAAGCAGGCATCTACAATGCGTCTTGGTTTGGGCCGTTAGCTCAGTTGGTTAGAGCAGAGGACTCATAATCCTTTGGTCCACAGTTCAAGTCTGTGACGGCCCACCATTTCATTTGTTTGAATAAGCTATAATCTGAGGCTTAGCGGCTGTAGCTCAGTTGGATAGAGTACTTGGCTACGAACCAAGGGGTCGTGGGTTCAATTCCTGCCAGCCGCACCAGAATTAACGTTCTAGAACCATAGCTTAGAGGCTCACCCCTCTAGGCTATTTTTCTTTGTGCACCACGTTACGCGTCGGCCATCAAAGAGTTTTGCATTACCTGAGCGGGCAGTTAATTGCCATTAAATTAGCAACTGCTCACGCGCGTATTTATTGGGTTTTAACACTTAAATGCACTCAAAACTGGCTTTAAACAGCGCGCAGCCCAAAAAACCCAAAATTAGCCTTTTTTCAAGAGAAAAGTAGCCGAAGCCGTCTATTTACGGGCGCAAAGAGCTATTATTTTTATAGCGTTTTGGCTCCCAAGCTGGAATACACTGCTACAAAGCGCACCGGTCCCGCCTTGCCACACCACGTCACACCATGAGCAAAGCCTTCACCAAAGAAAACGATTCCGACTCTGACAACGACGACCTGGTTTTACCGCCGTTGCCCGCCGGGGGCAAAAACTACATCACGCCAGCGGGTTATGCGCGCATGCGGGGCGAGCTGTTGACCCTGATAGATGTTGATCGCCCCAAGGTAGTAGAGGCGGTGTATTGGGCGGCCAGCAATGGTGACCGGTCGGAAAACGGTGACTATATTTACGGCAAAAAGCGCCTGCGCGAGATTGATCGGCGAATTCGATTTTTAACGCAGCGCCTTGAAATCGCGCTTATCACCGACCCTTCGGTTCACTACGGCAAAGACCAGGTCTTTTTCGGCTGCAGCGTGACCTATGCAGACGATGCTGGCGCTGAGCGCACCATCACCATTTTGGGTATTGACGAGGCCGACACGCTGGCGGGCCAGGTCAGTTGGGTGTCGCCCGTGGCCCGGGCACTGCTAAAAGCGCGGGTGGGCGACGAGGTCAACATGCCAACGCCTGATGGCGTACGGGTTTTGCAGGTGGTGCAAGTTGCCTACCCCGCACCCGATTCAAATTAGCTGCCGGGCTTAGCCCGCTGCACGCGCAGCACCGACGCCGTTCGTTTAACGCTTCTCAGCACGGTCGCCAAATGCGCCCTGTCGCGCACCGCAATGCCAAAGCGCAGTTCAGTTGCGTCTTGGGCGCGCTCTTGACCCATATTGACGTGGGTAATGTCAGCCTCGCCGCTGGCAAGCGCGGCGGCCACGCGCGCCAACACGCCCTTACCGTTGGCCACTGTAATTAACAGCTCGGTGTCAAACAGGCGGGCGGGCTCGTCAGACCAGTCTACGGCAATAAACCGCTCGCTGTCGCGATGTTCAAGCCGCTTGGCGACCGCGCAATCGTCGGTGTGCACCACCAAGCCCTCGCCGCGGCCCAGGTAGCCCAAAATACCGTCGCCGGGGATGGGTTTGCAGCAAGATGCAAACTGAACCGATGCGCCTTCGCTGCCGTCTAGCACCAGCGCGCCCCTGGAAATTGTTTCGTCTGCGGTGTAGCGCTCGCGGCTCATCAGAAGCGCATCCGGCTTTTCGCCTGTCTCCACCAGCAGCGCCACGATGCGCTTGGCCACCATGCTGGCAATGCGTTTGCCTAAGCCAATGTCAGTCAGCAAGTCAGCCCGCGAACGGTTGCCGCTAAAACGCAGAATCTTTTCCCACAGGGGCTTGTCAACGCCCGTGTCCATGGGCAAGCGCTGAATGCCTTCTGCGCGCAGCGCCTGCATCAACATTTTCTCGCCCAGCTCTTGCGACTCGCCAAGGGCCATGGTCTTTAAATGGTGGCGTATTTTTGATCGTGCCTTGCCTGTTCGCACAAAGCTCAACCACACCGGGTTCGGGCTGGCTACCGCCGTGGTGACGATTTCAATGACATCGCCGTTGTTCAATTCTGAGCGCAGCGGAACTTGAGCGCCATTGACTTTTGCAGACACGGCCCGGTGGCCAATGTCGCTGTGAATGGCATAAGCAAAATCCACAATGGTGGCGCCGCGCGGCATCGCCATAATCTGGCTTTTGGGCGTAAACACGTACACCGCCTCGGGAAAAAGATCAATCTTGATGTGATCCCAAAACTCAGCTGCGTCGCGCGTTTCGTGTTGAATGTCTAGCAGCGACTGCAGCCACTGCGTGCCCAGCTGCTGCGAAGCGTCGCTGTCGGGGTCGACTGCCTTGTACAGCCAGTGCGCGGCTACGCCAGACTCTGCCACCACGTGCATGGCTTCGGTGCGCATTTGAAATTCAATATTGGTGCCGAACGGCCCTACCAGCGTGGTGTGCAGCGACTGATAGCCGTTAACTTTGGGGATAGCAATGTAGTCTTTGAATTTACCGGGCAAGGGCTTGTATTGCTGGTGCAACACGCCCATGGCGGTGTAGCAGGCATTTAAAGCGTTAACAATTACCCTGAATCCGTACACATCGGTGACCTGCGCAAACGACAAATGCTTGTCGTCCATCTTGCGGTAGATGGAGTACAGCGTTTTTTCGCGGCCGAAAATTTCAACGGGTATGGCCTGGCTTGCAAAAGCGGATTCAACCTCACCCTGCACGCGCTTGATCACGTCGCGTCGGCGCCCACGCGCTTTTTGCAGCGCCTTTGACAGCACCGCGTACCGCCACGGGTGCAAGTGCTGAAAAGACAGGTCTTGCAGCTCGCGGTAAGTGGTGTTCAACC
>JANMWH010000080.1:0-53136 GCA_031393945.1 Polaromonas sp.
CTGAATAAAATTTTGTACAGCTGCTCGCGAATCGGCTCGGGGCAAGTGCCTTGCGCCAGCTCTTCAGCCCAAGCGGTGACTTGCAGCGCTGCTTGCTTTTTCTTTTCAATCGCTGCCAGGGCTAATTGCAATATTTCAAGCGGGGCTTTTTTAAACCTGCCTTTGCCAGCGCGGCGAAAGTAGTGGGGTGCGTCAAACAGCCTGAACAGCGCTGCAGCTTGCTGCTCAAGCGACGCGGGTTTTGACGGGTCAGCGCTGAAGTAATCGCGTGCCAAATCGCTAAAGCCAAACTCTTCTTCACTGGCAAACTCCCACGCCAGTTCCAGCTCAATGTCTTCACTTAGTTTTTTTGCGCCGGCCATCAGCTCTGCGGGTGAAGGCTTTTCAAACTTGAGCAAAGCGTTGGCTGCTTTGACTTTGACGCGTTTGCCCGAGTCAAGCTCCACTTGCAATGCGTTGTCTGACTCAGACAACACACGGCCTGCCAGGTGTTTCCCGGCTTCTTCAAACAATACAAACAAAACGCGTGCCCCAAATAGTGTGTTGTGCCCAGTGTAATCAGCCCATTGCAGCAGGCTGAATTTGAGCGGGGGGGACTGGTTTAATCAAGAGAGGCCGTAGTTTGCAGAAGCGTTGCTACTGGCAGGCGCAGGCCATTGAGCCGCGTTGGTTGTATGGTGCCAGCGAAGCTCGCCGATAATTGCGAATGTCTGCCGTTTTCGATAAACCCTCGCTGCTAAAGCGTGCATCGCCGTTTTTTAGCGGTTTTGATGGCCCATTGGCGTTTGCTGTGTTTATGCTGGCCTGCGCCGGGCTGCTGATCATGTATTCGTCTGGCTACGACCATGGCAGCCGGTTTGTAGACCACGGCCGCAATATGTTGATTGCGGGCTTCATCATGTTTGTAGTGGCGCAAATATCGCCGCAGCGGTTGATGTCGTTCGCGGTACCGCTTTACGTTGTGGGTGTGGGCCTGCTGATTGCCGTGGCTATTTTTGGCATCACCAAAAAAGGCGCGCGTCGCTGGCTGAATGTCGGGGTGGTGATTCAACCCAGTGAGATTTTAAAAATTGCCATGCCACTGATGCTGGCCTGGTGGTTTCAAAAGCGTGAGGGTCAGCTCAGGCCGCTTGACTTTCTAATGGCCGGCGCGCTGCTGGTGGTACCGGTTGGTTTGATCATGAAGCAGCCTGACCTGGGTACGTCGTTGCTGGTGCTGGCCGCAGGCCTGGCCGTTATCTTTTTTGCCGGACTGAGCTGGAAATTAATCGTGCCGCCCGTATTAATCGGGTTGATTGGCATCTTTTTACTGGTCTGGTTTGAGCCCCAGCTGTGCGCCGACGGCATGCGCTGGCCTGTACTGCACGACTACCAACAGCAGCGCATTTGCACGCTGCTTGACCCCTCGCGCGACCCGCTGGGCAAAGGGTTTCACATTTTGCAAGGCATGATTGCCATCGGCTCTGGCGGCCTGTTTGGCAAAGGATTCATGGCGGGTACGCAAACGCATCTGGAGTTCATCCCCGAGCGCACCACAGACTTCATTTTTGCGGCATTTTCAGAAGAATTTGGCTTGGCGGGTAACTTGCTGCTTATCGCCGGGTTTGCCTTTTTAATCTTGCGTGGCTTAAGCATTGCCATGGACGCACCGACACTTTTCTCTAGGCTTTTAGCAGGCGCCTTGACCATGATCTTTTTTACCTATGCCTTCGTGAACATGGGCATGGTCAGCGGGATTTTGCCGGTGGTGGGTGTGCCTTTGCCATTCATTAGCTACGGCGGAACAGCGATGGTTACTCTCGGCTTGGCAGTGGGCATGCTCATGTCCATTGCCAAAGCGAAGCGATTGGTGCAATCTTGAGCATAGAAATGGGCTCTAGCCCAATTGATATAGTCGCAAGCAGCTCCTAAAAAAGTAGCAAAAACGCCTAACTGCGCACTGTAAAAATCGTGAGTTTGCGTAAATCACCGCGTGCGCATTGCGTTTATCATTGTTTTCTCTGGGTTTAGCGCCCCTCTCGCTGGTTAGTCCGGCAACGACAACAGTTATGCCCACCTTCCCATCTTCACTGTCCCCGCACCTTGTTGAATTCAAAGACGTTTCGTTTTCTTACGGCGGCGCCGCTGACGAGCGCGTGATATTGCAAGGCATCAACCTGTCAGTACCGCGTGGAAAAGTGACCGCGCTGATGGGCGCGTCAGGCGGTGGTAAAACTACCGTACTGCGGTTGATTGGCGGGCAACAAAAAGCCACCAGCGGCTCGGTGCGGTTTGACAATCAGGACGTGGGGTGTATGCCTGCGACTGATCTGTACGCGGCCCGCAGGCGCATGGGCATGCTGTTTCAGTTTGGCGCTCTGTTCACTGACCTCAGCGTATTTGACAATGTGGCTTTTCCCCTGCGTGAGCACACCGATTTGGCGGCGGAACTGATTCGCGACATTGTGCTGATGAAGCTCAATGCTGTTGGGTTGCGGGGGGCCAGAGACCTCATGCCGAGCGAGATTTCAGGCGGCATGGCGCGCCGAGTTGCTTTGGCGCGCGCCATCGCACTCGACCCTGAGCTGATCCTGTATGACGAGCCGTTTGCGGGGCTGGACCCAATTTCGCTAGGCACAGCGGCCCAACTTATTCGCCAGTTGAACGATACGCTGGGCATTACCAGCATCGTGGTGTCTCATGATCTGGAAGAAACCTTTCGCATCGCCGACCAGGTGATTATTTTGGCCAATGGTGTCGTTGCCGCTCAGGGCACGCCGGACGAGGTGCGTCACTCCACCGATCCGCTGGTGCACCAGTTTGTCAATGCGCTGAGCGAAGGGCCGGTTAAATTCCATTACCCGGGTGTAAATGTTGAAACTGACTTTGGTACTTCTGCAGGTACGGCAAAAGGAAAGCGTTCATGAGTA
This sequence comes from Polaromonas sp., assembly GCA_031393945.1. Classification (GTDB taxonomy): domain Bacteria; phylum Pseudomonadota; class Gammaproteobacteria; order Burkholderiales; family Burkholderiaceae_C; genus Polaromonas. Next base: position 2,910 of record JANMWH010000080.1, read on the forward strand.
CCCCTAAGCCCGGCCGAATCGCCGAATTGGGCCTCGCTGTGCGTCAGCAGCTCGGCCAATTGGGTCATGCAACTCGCTTGCTGGCTCGGTTGGTCATGACCAGCGGCCAAGCGCTGCGCCGCTTTGGTCTGGTGCGCGACCAAATCTTGTTTTTGGGTAACTATTCCCTCGCCCTTATTGGTGTGTCGGGGTTGTTCGTGGGTTTTGTGTTGGGGCTGCAGGGCTACTACACACTGCAGCGGTTTGGCGCTGCTGACACTTTGGGTTTGCTGGTAACGCTAAGTTTGGTGCGAGAGCTCGGGCCAGTGGTGACTGCGTTGCTGTTTGCGGGCCGAGCAGGCACAGCGCTAACGGCTGAAATTGGCCTGATGAAGGCGGGTGAGCAGCTTTCTGCGATGGAAATGATGGCGGTTGACCCGGTTCAGCGCATTCTGGCACCTCGTTTTTGGGGCGGCCTTATCGCGATGCCGATACTTGCTGCGGTCTTTAGTGCTGTCGGTGTTTTAGGCGGCTGGTTTGTGGGCGTCGTGATGATTGGCGTTGATGCAGGCTCGTTTTGGAGCCAGACGCAATCGGGCGTCGACGTGTGGCGTGACGTGGGTAACGGTGTGATCAAAAGCTTCGTTTTCGGCATAACTGTGACTTTTGTCGCGCTTTATCAAGGTTATGAAGCGCACCCCACCCCCGAGGGTGTGTCCAGGGCGACCACTCGAACTGTTGTGATTGCGTCGCTGGCAGTGCTGGGGCTTGATTTCCTGCTGACTACGCTGATGTTCAGTGTCTAGAGCGGCGATCATGCTCAATGAGATTGCGCATGCCAAAATTGAGTAATTTCGTTTAATCAGGGATCCGGCCATTTCGAGGCTTTGAAAGACTAAACAATGCAACGTTCAAAGAATGATTTTTGGGTAGGTTTATTTGTGCTGACCGGTGCGGCAGCGGTGCTGTTTTTGGCACTGAAGTCGGCCAATTTGTTGTCATTGAGTTTTGACACCGCCTACAAAGTAACGGCCAAGTTTGACAATATCGGCGGCTTAAAGCCAAGAGCGGCCGTTAAAAGTGCTGGCGTGGTGATTGGTCGCGTAGAAAGCATCACATTTGATGACAAGTCTTTTCAGGCCAACGTTAATTTGGCGATGGAAAGCAAATATGCTTTTCCGAAAGATTCATCACTGAAAATACTGACCAGCGGCTTGCTAGGTGAGCAATACATCGGTATTGAGCCAGGCGGTAGCGAAAAAAACATTGCAGCTGGAGATGTAATCAAGCAAACGCAATCTGCCATCGTGCTTGAAAACCTGATTAGCCAATTTTTATTCAGCAAAGCTGCTGAAACCAAGCCTGCGGAAAATCCCACAGCGGCCCCCACCGCGGACAAAAAATGAAGAATTTATTATTGTTAAAAGGCATGGCCAGCGGCGCGGCCGCATGTTTAGCTTTAGTGCTGCTGTCGGGCTGCGCGACAGGTCCTAACGCCAACCCCGACGACCCCCTTGAGCCGCTGAATCGCACGGTATTTCAGTTCAATGACGGTCTGGACAAGGCCATTTTCAAACCTGTCGCCACGGCTTACAAGGCCGTTACGCCCACACCCATTCGCACGGGCGTGAGTAACTTTTTTGGCAACCTTCTGGATGTACGCACCCTGATCAACAACGTTCTTCAATTGCGCCCCGCCGAAGCGGTTGAAACGGTCATGCGCTTGGGTGTCAACACCCTATTCGGCCTGGGCGGCGTGCTTAACGTTGCCAGCGAAATGCAGCTGGACCGGCAGCCCCAAGATTTCGGCCAGACGCTTGGCGTGTGGGGCGTAGGCTCTGGGCCCTATTTGGTGTTGCCCGTGTTGGGCTCGTCGTCGCCTCGCGATGTGGTCGGTATTGTGGTGCAAAGTAATACTGACATCGTTACCAATCTAGACCACGTGCCGACTCGAAACTCGCTCACTGTTTTGCGTGTGATTGACCTGCGCGCGGGCTTGTTGCAAGCCACCGAGTTGCTCGATTTAGCCTCGCTTGACCGATATGCCTTTGCGCGTGATGCCTATTTGCAACGTAAAAGAGTCGGCGTTAGAGGTAAAGCGATTTCCGCGCCTGTTGAGGAGCGCTTTGACTTGCCGGCGCCTCCGGCTGAAAAAGAAACAAATTTACCTGCCCCGCCTGGCGAGCCGAAGTAAGGGCGCTGGGATTGATTTTTCAATAAGATACACAACGTTGTCTACCCAATCGGCTGCAACGCGTTACTCAGATGCGGGACTAAAAATCGCACGCCACTGGGTAGTTAAATTAAGTCGATTTTTCTTGAAAGAAAGACATGAACTTTAGTTATTTTCCTCATTTCGCCACTCGGGTTTCTGCTCGCTTATTTAATTTGTTTGTCAGTGTGGCATTGTTCGCAACTACGGGCATGGCCGCTGCGGCAGACGAAGCGCCTGACGCACTCATTAAACGCATTTCCACTGAAGTCATGCAAAGCATCAAGGCCGATCCAGGCATTCAGATTGGCGACGTGACCAAGGTCAGCGCATTGGTAGACAACCAAATCATGCCGAACGTCAACTTTGTGCGCATGACCGCATCAGCGGTCGGACGCAATTGGCGTCAGGCAACGCCTGAGCAACAAAAACGGCTTCAAGAAGAGTTCAAAGCGTTGTTGGTACGCACTTACTCTGGCGCGTTGTCGCAGGTGAAAGACCAATCTGTCAGCGTAAAGCCTTTGCGTGCTGCCGCCGCGGACACCGAGGTGGTTGTTCGCACGGAAGTGTTGGGCCGAGGCGACCCGGTTCAACTCGACTACCGCATGGAAAAAGTAGCTTCTGGCTGGAAGATTTACGACCTGAACGTACTGGGCGTTTGGATGGTAGAGACCTACCGCACTCAGTTCGCGCAGGAAATCAATGCCAAAGGCATTGATGGCTTGATCGCAGCTTTGGTTGAGCGCAACAAATCTAATGCTGCGAAAAAGTCATAGTTTTTAACCTTTTTCCTATCTTCAATCCATGTTGAATCTGCCGGCCAAGGTTTACCACGATGGAGCGGATGCCTTGGCCATCAGCTTGAAGACACAGGTCGGCACCCAAGCCAGTACGGTGTCGGTTGACGCTTCCCTGCTTGTTGAATTTGACTCTTCAGCTTTGGCTGTGTTGCTGGCTTGCCGGCGTGCGGCCCAGGCGGTGGGCAAGCCTTTTGAGGTGTGCAACGCCCCTGTCAAGCTTGTGCAGCTTGCCGTGCTTTACGGCGTAGCGCAGCTGCTTGGGTTGCAACAGCCAGCAACTGCCGCCTGACTTGATTGACTTGAGTTCTTAAGTCTTTTATAGCCGTTTGTCTTCCAGCCACTTTCGCCTCGTAAAATAGGGGGCTAATGCCCGCTATTTCATTCCAATCGGTTTTTAAAACCTATCCCCCCACGCGAAAACAATCTGGCCCCGTCGTCAAAGCACTGGACGACGTGAGCTTTGACATCCGGCAAGGCGAATTTTTTGGGCTACTGGGGCCCAACGGTGCTGGCAAAACCACTCTCATCAGTATTTTGGCGGGCTTGTCTAAAGCCAGTCAGGGCAAAGTGTTGGTGCATGGACATGACGTTGTCACTGACTACGCCGCTGCGCGCCGCGCGTTGGGTGTGGTGCCGCAAGAACTCGTTTTCGACCCGTTTTTTAGCGTGCGGGAGGCACTTCGCATCCAGTCAGGTTACTTCGGAATCAAAAATAACGACGCCTGGATTGACGAGCTCTTGAGCAGCCTGGGCTTGGCTGACAAGGCTAATGCAAATATGCGCCAGCTTTCAGGCGGCATGAAGCGCCGCGTGCTGGTGGCTCAAGCTCTGGTGCACAAGCCGCAGGTCATCGTGCTGGACGAGCCAACAGCCGGGGTTGACGTGGAACTGCGGCAAACCCTGTGGCAATTTATTGCCAAGCTGAATAAACAAGGAAGCACTGTACTGCTCACCACGCATTACCTTGAAGAAGCCGAGGCTCTGTGCAGCCGCATTGCGATGCTCAAGCAGGGCAAAGTAGTTGCCTTGGCCAATACGTCAGAGTTGCTAAAAGCAGCATCTTCAAACGTGCTCAGGTTCAAAATAGATAGCGAGCTACCTGTTGAACTCAAGCGCCAGGCACGCATTACTGGCAGAATTGTGCAGTTTCCGGCGCATAACGCCAATGACATTGAGCAATATCTGGCGGCAGTTCGTCAAGCGGGGCTGGTAGCTGAAGACATTGAAATACGCAAGGCCGACCTCGAAGATGTTTTCCTGGACGTAATGTCTGGCAAGTCTGAGGTGGCTTTATGACCGGCTGGCAAACGCTGCTTTATAAAGAAGTTTTACGCTTCTGGAAAGTTGGCTTCCAAACTGTCGGCGCGCCTGTGTTGACGGCAGTGATGTACATGCTGATTTTTGGTCATGTGCTTGAAGGTCAGGTTAAGGTTTACGGCACTGTTAACTACACTGCGTTTTTAGTACCCGGCCTGGTCATGATGAGTGTGCTGCAAAACGCTTTTGCCAACAGTTCGTCGTCGCTCATTCAAAGCAAAATTATGGGCAGCCTGGTGTTTGTACTGCTCACGCCGTTGTCGCACTGGCACTGGTTTTTTGCCTATGTTGGGGCATCGATTGCACGTGGCTTGCTGGTGGGCGCGGGCGTGTTTGTCGTCACGGTGTACTTTGGCCGGCCAGACTTTGTCTACCCACTGTGGATTGTGCTTTTCGCAGTTTTGGGTGCGGCTATGCTGGGAGCGCTGGGCGTAATTGCCGGGCTGTGGTCGGACAAGTTTGACCAGATGGCGGCGTTTCAAAATTTTGTCATCATGCCGATGACGTTTTTAAGCGGCGTGTTTTATTCGATTCATTCGTTGCCGCCATTTTGGCAAACTGTCAGCCACTTGAACCCGTTTTTCTACATGATTGATGGTTTCAGGTATGGGTTTTTTGGCGTGAGTGATGTGTCACCTTGGCTTAGCTTGGGTATCGTCTCGACTGCGCTCATCGTGGTGAGTGCTATTGCCGTCAACATGCTGCGCACCGGCTACAAAATAAGACATTAAATATATGACCAGTGAAGAACTACAAACCATCATTGCCGGCGGCCTGCCGTGCGAGCACATCGAGCTCTCGGGCGACGGCCAACACTGGTACGCGACGATTGTCTCGAGCAGCTTTGAAGGCCAGCGCCTGATTCAGCGACATCAAAAAGTCTACGCTACCTTGGGTGGTCGCATTCAAACCAATGAAGTGCATGCGCTGTCGATGAAAACCTTCACGCCTGCCGAGTGGGCAGCCAATTCCTAATTTCTGATTTCTAATTTCCAATACCGAATTTTCAGACTCAATTCATGGACAAAATTCTCATCAAAGGCGGCAACGCGCTGAACGGTACAGTCACTATTTCAGGGGCGAAAAACGCAGCTTTGCCCGAGCTGTGTGCGGCGCTGCTGACAGCTGACACGGTAACGCTAGAAAATGTGCCAGGCCTGCAAGATGTGACGACTATGCTCACTCTGGTTCGCAACATGGGTGTGTCGGCTGAACGCGATGCGTCGACCCCAAGCACTGTGGTACTCAACGCGGGTACGCTAACTTCGCCAGAGGCGCCGTACGAGCTGGTCAAAACCATGCGCGCTTCTGTGTTGGCATTAGGCCCGCTGCTCGCACGTTTTGGCGAAGCCACGGTGTCCTTGCCCGGTGGTTGCGCCATCGGCTCGCGGCCAGTAGATCAGCACATCAAAGGCCTGCAAGCGATGGGCGCCGAGATTGTGGTGGAGCACGGCTACATGATTGCCAGGTTGCCCGCTGGCCGCACGCGCCTTAAAGGCTGCAGCATCACGACTGACATGGTGACTGTTACTGGCACCGAGAATTTCTTGATGGCGGCAACGCTGGCAGAAGGCGAGACGATTTTGGAAAACGCTGCTCAGGAGCCTGAAATCGGGGACTTGGCCGAAATGCTCATCAAAATGGGCGCAAAAATTGAAGGCCACGGCACCCGGCGTATTCGCATTCAGGGCGTGGAACACCTGCATGGCTGCACGCACCAAGTGGTGGCAGATCGAATTGAAACCGGCACGTTTTTATGCGCCGTGGCGGCATGTGGCGGTGCGGTAAAACTGATTAACGGCCGTGCCGACCACCTGGACGCTGTAATTGACAAGTTGCGCGAGGCAGGCGCAACAGTTACAGCAGGCGACGGCTTCATCGATGTGAAGTCGAGCGGCAGGCTCAAAGCGCAATCGTTTCGCACCACTGAATACCCGGGTTTTCCAACCGATATGCAGGCCCAGTTCATGGCGCTCAATGCCGTGTCTAGTGGTTCGGCCAGCGTGACCGAAACCATTTTTGAAAATCGTTTTATGCACGTCAATGAAATGGTTCGCTTGGGTGCAAAAATTCAGATTGAAGGCAAAGTCGCCATCATGGAAGGCGTTGAAAAACTATCGGGTGCTACCGTGATGGCAACCGACTTGCGCGCCTCAGCCAGTTTGGTCATTGCCGGGCTGGTTGCTGATGGCGAAACCATGATTGACCGCATCTACCACCTCGACCGCGGCTACGACCACATGGAGGCCAAGTTGCGTGTCCTCGGTGCCGACATCGAGCGAGTCAAGGCATGATCACCATTGAAAAACTGGGGACGCAGTCGTGATAACGATCGCTTTGTCTAAAGGCCGTATTTTTGACGACATCTTGCCGCTATTAAAAAGCGCAGGCATCGTAGTGCTGGACGACCCTGAAAAATCTCGCAAGCTGATATTGGATACCAACCAGCCCGATGTGCGTGTGCTGCTGGTGCGTGCAACTGATGTACCCACTTACGTGCAGTGTGGTGGCGCGGACATGGGTGTGGTGGGTAAAGACACGCTGCTCGAATCTGACACGCAGGGCTTGTACCAGCCGCTTGATTTGCAAATCGCGAAATGCCGCATAAGCGTGGCTGTGCGTGAAGGGTTTGATTATTCGGCCGCCATGCGCCAAGGTTCGCGCATGAAAGTCGCCACCAAATACGTGGCGATTGCGCGTGACTTTTTTGCATCCAAAGGCGTGCACGTTGACTTGATCAAGCTTTACGGCAGTATGGAATTGGCGCCGTTAACGGGCCTGGCTGATGCGATTGTTGACCTAGTCTCCACTGGCAATACCCTTAAAGCCAATCACCTGATTGAAGTTGAGCGCATCATGGACATCAGCTCGCATTTAATCGTCAACCAAACAGCGTTGAAACTCAAGCAAGCGCCTATTCGCAAAATTGTTGATGCCTTTGCCGCAGCGGTCAATAAGTAAGTCAATCGATAGTTCATTCTGTTTACTATGAATTTAATAGCTGCTCCCGCCCGTATTATTAGCGCCAATAGCACTTTTGATGCTGAACTGAAGGCGCGCCTGCATTGGTCTGCCGATGCAGATGCTGCTATCGAGCAGCGGGTGGCCAGCATCTTGGCCGACGTGCAAACGCGTGGCGATGCGGCAGTGCTGGAATACACCGCACGTTTCGATAGCTTGACCGTCCCGTCAATGGCTGCGCTGGAGCTGACGCAAGCCGAGCTTAAATCCGCATTCGATGCCATTCCTGCCGCTCAACGCGACGCACTTCAAGCAGCAGCCAAGCGCGTGCGCACTTATCACGAAGCACAAAAGCAAGCCAACGGCCAAAGCTGGAGCTACCGCGACGATTACGGCTCTTTGCTCGGCCAAAAAGTAACGCCACTAGACCGCGTGGGCATTTACGTACCGGGCGGAAAAGCCGCTTACCCTTCTTCGGTGTTGATGAATGCGATACCCGCGCACGTGGCGGGTGTGGGTGAAATCATCATGGTGGTGCCCACGCCCAAGGGCGAAAAGAACGCGCTTGTTTTGGCTGCGGCTTATGTTGCTGGCGTCACCCGCGCCTTCACTATCGGCGGCGCGCAAGCGGTGGCCGCCTTGGCCTATGGCACGCAAACCGTGCCCAAGGTCGACAAAATAACCGGCCCCGGCAACGCCTATGTGGCCAGCGCCAAAAAGCATGTGTTTGGTACCGTCGGCATCGACATGATTGCTGGGCCCTCGGAGATTTTGGTGATTGCCGACGGCACCACGCCCGCCGACTGGGTGGCGATGGACTTGTTCAGCCAGGCCGAGCACGACGAGCTGGCGCAAAGCATTTTGCTTTGCCCCGATGCGGCGTACATTAACGCGGTTCAAGAAGCTATCAACCGCCTGCTGCCCACCATGCCGCGCGCTGCCATCATCGCCAAGTCATTGAATGACCGTGGCGCGTTGATCTTGACTCGCAGCATGGAAGAAGCCTGCGACATCAGCAACCGCATCGCTCCTGAACATTTGGAAGTCTCAAGCCGGAACCCACACAAATGGGAGCCACTGCTTAAGCACGCAGGCGCGATTTTCCTTGGCGCTTACACCAGCGAAAGCTTGGGCGATTATTGCGCTGGCCCCAACCACGTGCTGCCCACCAGTGGCACGGCCCGCTTTTCAAGCCCGCTGGGCGTGTACGACTTTCAAAAGCGCAGCAGCATCATTGAGGTCAGCGAGCAGGGCGCGCAGGTGCTCGGCAAAATTGCGGCTGAGCTGGCGTATGGTGAGGGCTTGCAGGCCCATGCGCGTGCAGCTGAGATGCGCCTTCGTTAGTTTTGCGGCCGAGATGCGGTTGAAGTAGTTTGTAATCGTTCAGGGTTAGGCTTTTTTGTGCTTTGTTTTAGCCGCTGTTTTAGCAACGGCCTTCGTCACTTTCTTCGGCTTGGCCAAGTTCTTTGCTGCCCGTGCCCGTAAAGCGCAATCCAGCGCCAGCGCCGCCCAAGGCCGCATCGCATCGGGTGAATCCATCGCTTCTTCAGGGCTGCTGAAGTAATTCATCGAACGCGGCACGCCCTTCATCGGGTAAGTAAATATCTTGCAGCCAGCCGCCTCGTATTGGCTGCGCGTGCTGTCGTCACCCTTCAGCCACAGCTTTTCACCGTCGCCCAAATCCGCAAGAATCGCAATCGTCAGCCCATCAATGCTGATGCCAAATCCGCCAAACATGCGCGTGGTTACGCAGCGGCCCGCGCTGGCCATCAAGTCGCAACAGTAGTTGGCGAAGTCTAGGTTTGTAGGCATGATTTCGCGATTAAACCAAAGCACTACCGACCTGCACCATCGCGCCTTGTAAATCCGCATCCAGCGTTGCCAGCGGCAAGCCTTCACGTAATGCCAATTCCAGATAAGCCGCATCGTATGACGACAGCCTGAAGCGCCGCGCCAATTGCAAGGTATCGCCCAAGGCCCGTGCGGCAGTGCTGCCGTCTACGGTGATAGTCATCTCTGACAGCAAGCCTACAAAGGCGCTTGCACGCGCTTCTGACACTAAACCCTTGGCTTGCGCTTTGACGAGCACATTGGCAACTTCCAGAGACCAGACGCCGGGCACCAGCGCCTCGCTGGTGTCCTGGGTCAGCAAGTCCAGCACTTTGGATGCGTAGGCCAGCCGTTCTTCGCTGCCGTCATTCAGCAGCCAGCGCATGACCACTGAGTTATCCAGCACAAACCGCATCAGTCGCGGCCGGCGTCAATCAGGGTTTTGATGTCAAGCGCTTCAAGCCGTGGCGCGTCAAGCATCAAGCGCTGCATACCCGCTGCTGCCAACGCACCAGTACGGCGCACGCTGCTGCCCGCAGGCAGCAGGTCAGCCACAGGCTCGCCGCGCTGGGTGATGGTGAAGCCCTGTCCATCACGTACCCGGCGCAACAAATCCGCCAAATGCGTTTTGGTTTCGTAGGAGCCTATGGATTGGAGTTGCATGGTGTGGCCTTTTTTTGCAGTAGACCAGATTGTAGACCAGTTACTCGGTGCGCACAATTCTTGAATACTCTTGCCTTGAGCTCTAATTTCATGGCCAGGCTGCGCATCACACGCACCGACTGGACGTTAGGTTAACCACTACACTTGACCATCTAAATAGTCAAGTAGAAAGGCTTGTCAATGCAAGTCAGCGTAGCAGACATCAAAGCCAGGTTCACCGCCATTGCCCGGCAGGCTGATGCGGGGCAAGAGGTGATCATCACCAACCGGGGTCGGCCTGCTTACCGGCTGCTGCCCATTACCGCAGCCCCACTGCGTGCGCCTTTTCCTGACACCACTGCGCTGGCCATGCAGTCCAAACCGAGCCAAGTGCTGGTAAACGGCAACTTTGTAGTTGACTGGCGTGCGCAAAATGAGCGTTTTTAGTCCGCCATGCCCAACACCGTTTATATAGACACCAGCCTGTTGCTGGCCGCCTTTACCAACGAGCCGAGCCAGCAGACTGCGCTGGCACTGCTGCAAGACTCGCAGTGGACACAGGTGTGCGTCAGCGACTGGACTTTGGCCGAGTTTGCGTGCGCACTGCACGTCAAAGTACTGCGTGGCGAGACATCCATAGATGTGGCGCACACCATTGACCAAACCGTCAAACGCTTGCTTGATGAGGGAGCCTTGCAACGTCTGCCCGTGTTGCGTGAAGACTACAGCGCTATGCAACGGGTGACTCCTGGTGTCAACTGCTTGGTGCGAGGTGCCGATGCGTTGCATTTGGCCGTAGCGGCCAGGAGCCGCATGACCCACTTCGCCAGTCTGGACAAAACGCAGCGCTTGGCAGCGCACCAATGGCTGAGCGACGTTCAATACGTACCTGAGCTATAACTTAAAAATCACACGAATTTCGTGCAACACGAATTTAGTGTATTATTTAAGGTATGAAAAACGTCACCATCACCGTTGAAGAATCCGCGCTCGAATGGGCTCGTATTGAGGCAGCCAAGCGCAACTCGAGTGTTTCGCGCCTGGTTGGCGAAATTTTGGCGGAAAAGATGAGGCAAGAAGACGCCTACGCGCAGGCTATGCGCGGCTGGTTGGGCAAGGAGCGGCAGTGGTCCTCTAGTGGCGCGGCGTACCCAAGTCGTGACCAGACTTACGACCGCGCTGCATGAGCGGCAAAGTATTTGTCGATGCCAACATTCTGCTTTACAGCGAGGATGGCGCGGACCCCGCCAAGCAAGCGACAACATTGGCTTGGTTGCATGTTCTTTGGCAGCGGCGTATTGGCAGCCTGAGCACGCAGGTTCTCAATGAGTTTTATGTCAACGCCGTCCGAAAAATCAAACCACCCATGCCCGCTGGCGATGCAAGAGCCGAGGTGCGGCGTTACGCGCAGTGGCAGCCATGGACGATTGACCAGGCTACTGTGGAGTCTGCCTGGGCGGTAGAAAGTCGCTACGGTTTGCACTACTGGGACTGTTTGGTGGTGGCTGCGGCGCAGCATTCAGGCTGCCGCTACTTGCTGTCAGAAGACATGCGGCATGAGCAGTATTACGACGCTGTGCAAGTGATCAACCCGTTCAAATCATCGATTGCACTGCTTGACACTTTATAAAAAAGATCCTTTTTTGAGCGAAGAAATGACCCAGCCTATTCAAATAACGCATCCCCGCATCCGCCAAGACGTCCGGTCCATGCACGCCTACGCTATTCAAGACTCGACCGGCATGGTCAAGCTGGACGCGATGGAGAACCCGCACCGCTTGCCCGCTGCGCTGCAAGCGCATTTGGGGCAGCGGCTGGGCGCGCTGGCGTTTAACCGCTACCCCGATGGCCGGGTCAATGTCTTGCGCCGTGCGCTGGCTGACTATGCGCAGATGCCTGAGGGTTTTGACATCATGCTGGGCAATGGCTCGGACGAATTGATCTCGTTACTGGCGCTGGCTTGTGATGTTCCCAATGCTTGTATTCTGTCGCCATTGCCAGGCTTTGTGATGTACGCGATGAGCGCCCAGCTACAAGGCTTAAAGTTCATTGGCGTGCCCCTCACGGCCGACTTTGAACTAGACGAGGCCGCAATGCTGGCCGCCATCGCTGAACACAAACCCGCCATCACTTACCTGGCCTACCCCAACAACCCCACGGCTAATTTGTGGGACGACGGGGCGATAGAAAACATCATCAATGCCGCAGGCAAGCAGGGCGGTTTGGTAGTGATGGACGAGGCCTATCAGCCGTTTGCCAGCAAAAGCTACATCAGCCGCATTGCTCAGCACAGCCACGTGCTACTGATGCGCACGCTGAGCAAGTTCGGCTTGGCGGGTGTGCGGCTGGGTTACATGATGGGCCCGAAAGCGCTGATCGCCGAGATTGACAAAGTCCGGCCACCTTACAACATTAGCGTGCTGAACTGTGAATGCGCGTTGTTCGCGCTTGAAAATCAAGATGTGTTTAAGGCACAAGCCCTTGATTTGATTGAACAGCGCGCTATGCTTTTAGAATCCTTGGGTAAGATTTCTGGCTTAGAGCACTGGAAAAGCGACGCCAACATGATCCTCGTTCGCGTGGCCGACAGCGCCAAAACTTTTGAGGGCATGAAAGCCCAAGGCGTGCTTATTAAAAACGTTTCTAAAATGCACCCATTGCTCGCCAATTGTTTGCGCCTGACGGTGGGCACTGCAGATGAAAATCAGTTGATGCTGGCGGCGCTCAAAAACTCTTTATGACCACAACCCCAATTTCCATGTTTTCTCCTCGCACTGCCGAGGTTTCGCGCAACACCGCCGAGACCAAAATCACCGTCAAGCTCAACCTGGATGGCACTGGCCAGTCCAAGCTGTCGACTGGCATCGGCTTTTTTGACCACATGCTCGACCAAATCGCCCGCCACGGCCTGATTGACCTCGACATTCATTGCGTGGGCGATCTGCACATTGACGGGCACCACACGGTTGAAGACGTGGGCATCACGCTTGGTCAAGCAGTTGCCAAAGCGGTGGGCGATAAAAAAGGGCTGCGCCGCTACGGCCACGCCTACGTGCCGCTTGATGAAGCTTTGAGCCGCGTGGTCGTCGATTTTTCAGGCCGGCCAGGGCTGGAGATGCACGTACCGTTTAAAACCGAGCAAATCGGCACGTTCGACAGCCAACTGGCGTACGAGTTTTTTCAGGGCTTTGTGAACCACGCCTTCGTCACCCTTCACATCGACAACCTGCGCGGCGAAAACTCGCATCACCAGGCTGAGACGGTGTTTAAAGCCTTTGCCCGTGCCCTGCGCATGGCGTTAGAGATTGACCCGCGGGCAGCGAATGTCATCCCATCGACCAAAGGCTCGCTGTAATCAAATTTCTGCCGTAGAGTGCTTAAAAAAGGCTAAAAACACCTCTTTTTAGGCATATTTTAGGCCTGAAGCCCAATAGATACGGGCGCGAGCAGCTTCTGATTTAATAGCAATTAATCTGTAATGACCTCACCAAAAACTGTTGCGGTAATTGACTACGGCATGGGCAACCTGCGCTCAGTGTCACAAGCTGTGCAGCATGTTGCTCAGGGCAGTGGTGTGGATGTGATCGTCACGTCAAACCCTGCAGAAGTGATGGCGGCTGAGCGCATCGTGCTTCCGGGCCAGGGCGCGATTGCTGACTGCATGCACGAGCTGGCTGAATCGGGCCTGCTCGAATCAGTGTTGCACGCCGCAGCCAACAAGCCGCTGTTTGGCGTGTGTGTGGGCATGCAGATGCTGCTCACGCACAGCGCAGAAGGCCGGCCCGGCGATGGCGGCGTGGGCACGCAGGGGCTGGGTTTGATCCCCGGCGAAGTGTTGAAATTTGACTTGGCGGGGCAGCTTCAAGCAGACGGCAGCCGCTATAAAGTGCCGCAAATGGGGTGGAACCAGGTCAAGCAGTCAGCGCCCGCTCACCCTTTGTGGGCAGGCGTGCCTGATGAGTCCTACTTTTATTTTGTGCACAGCTTTTACGCCCGTCCGTCTGATGCGCGCCACACTGCTGGCATGGCCAACTACGGCCAGCCCTTTACAGCGGCGATTGCACGCGATAATATTTTTGCCACCCAGTTTCACCCCGAAAAAAGCGCAACCCAAGGCCTGGCCTTGTACCGCAATTTTTTGAACTGGACCCCTTAAATCTCATTTGCTTTGTTTTTGATTGCCACATGCTACTTATCCCTGCGATTGACCTGAAAGACGGTCACTGCGTACGCCTCAAGCAAGGCGACATGGATCAATCCACCGTCTTCAGCGAAGACCCCGCCGCCATGGCGCGCAACTGGGTCAACAAAGGGGCCAGACGTCTGCACTTGGTAGACCTTAACGGTGCATTTGCTGGCAAACCCAAAAACGACGCAGCGATTAAAAAAATACTCGCCGAAGTTGGCCTGGAAATTGACGTTCAACTAGGTGGCGGCATACGCGACCTCGACACGATTGAGCGCTATTTAGATGCAGGTTTGCGTTACGTCATCATCGGCACGGCAGCTGTAAAAAACCCCGGTTTTTTGCAAGACGCCTGTACCGCATTCGGCGGTCACATCATTGTGGGCCTAGACGCCAAAGACAGCAAAGTTGCCACCGACGGCTGGAGCAAAATCACCGCGCACAACGTGATTGACCTGGCCAAAAAGTTCGAAGACTTTGGTGTTGAATCCGTAATCTACACAGACATTGGCCGTGACGGCATGCTGAGCGGCATCAACATGGAAGCCACCGTTAGATTAGCTCAGGCTTTGACCATTCCCGTCATTGCCTCTGGCGGCTTGTCAAACATGGCCGATATTGAAGCGCTGTGTGCCGTGGAAGACGACGGCGTAGAGGGCGTGATCTGCGGCCGCGCGATTTACAGCGGGGACTTGGATTTTGAGGCGGCGCAGGCTAGGGCAGATGAGTTGAATGGATGATTCGATCAGCGAATCATCAACACCTTCACCCCAACCGCCTCTGCAATAGCCATCCACGGCCTGTTTGACGTGACAGCCGTACCGTTCATCAGCTTGGCCAAGCCCAAGCAGGCGCGGTCGCCAAGTGACAAGCCTGCGGATTTGGTAAGGGGCCTGAGTTCGGCACACGTCAAAGCTTGTTCCTGATTGAAGTCAATGACATCGACTATGAATTGCCCAATAGCCCGCTTTAATTCCTGCGGCGGCAGGCCAAATTCCAGCATCTTGCTAGCCACTTCGGCCATGTTCACGCTGCTGATGACGCAGTCTCCTGAGTCTAACAAATCCAGCACCAAATCTGCACCTTTTTCTCCTTTGCTTACGGCCAGCAAAGCAGACGCATCCAGGACGTGGATCATTCCTGGTCTTCGCGTTGCGCTTCCAGGCGGCGGTCAGCAATGAGTTCATCGACGATGCTGCGCCCGGGTGTTGGCGGCAGTACGCTGTCAAAATACGCACGCATTTTGGCTCGTCGCTCTGATGCAGACGTCAGCACCAGACTGCCATCTTTGACTTCTATGAAAATACGTGAGTTGGGCTTAAAGCCGAGTTGCTCACGCAACGCGGCGGGTATCAGTACCCGGCCGTTTTCAGACATGGCTAACGAGGTCATAATATTCACTTTCTGACAATAATTCATATTCTGTCAGATTTCAATTATTTGTCAAATTTACAAAATAAGTCACTGATGCTTGCCAAACGAATCATTCCTTGCTTAGACGTCACCGGAGGCCGAGTCGTCAAGGGCGTCAACTTCACGCAGTTGCGCGATGCGGGTGACCCAGTAGAAATTGCCGCCCGCTACAACGACCAAGGCGCTGACGAACTGACTTTTTTAGACATCACCGCCACCAGCGACGGCCGCGATTTGATTTTGCACATCATTGAAGCGGTGGCTAGCCAAGTGTTTATTCCGCTGACGGTGGGCGGCGGCGTGCGCACGGTTGAAGACGTGCGGCGACTGCTCAATGCCGGGGCTGACAAAACCAGTTTTAACTCCGCCGCCATTGCCAACCCGCAGGTCATTGTTGACGCGTCCGCCAAATATGGCGCGCAGTGCATTGTGGTGGCCATTGACGCTAAGGGCCGCAGTGAAGAAGATGTCAAAACACGCGGGCCAGGCTGGGACGTTTACAGCCACGGTGGCCGAAAAAACACCGGGTTGGATGCGGTTGCGTGGGCAGTTGAAATGGTGCGGCGCGGCGCAGGCGAACTTTTGTTGACCAGCATGGACCGCGACGGCACCAAATCAGGTTTTGATCTGGCACTTACTCGCGCTGTGAGTGACGCGGTCAGCGTGCCGGTGATTGCGTCCGGCGGCGTCGGCAACTTGGCACATTTGGCTGACGGTATTCAAACCGGCGGAGCCGATGCAGTGCTGGCGGCAAGCATCTTTCACTACGGCGAATACACGGTGCAGCAAGCCAAGCAGCACATGGCTTCACGCGGCATACCGGTGCGGGTCTAAATGAAAAAGCTGAGCTCTGTTCCCAGAGCTCAGCTTTTTTCAAAGAAGCATTCGCCGCAACACGCGGTGGGCAGTTATGGCTTTGGCAGAATCACTTTGTCCACCACATGAATCACGCCGTTGCTTGCAAACACGTCAGTCTTGGTGATATTAATGGAGCGGTTGCGCCCATCAGTAATGACAAACGCGGGGCTGATACTGAAGGTTCCACCTTCAACAGTAGTGATAGGCGCATTCGGCGTAATGTCCGCTTTAAGTACGCGACCACTTACAACGTGGTACTTCAACACTTTCGTCAGTAGCGGTCTGGCAGCCGTCGTGAGCAAGTCCCCGACTGCAGTTACCCCAAGGTCTGCAAGCGACGCAGCGAAGGCGGCGTTGGTAGGCGCAAACACAGTGAAAGGGCCGGTACCCTGAAGGGTCGCTACCAATTCAGCATTGCTCACTGCAGTCACAAGGGTGGTGAAGTCGCTGATGCTCTGCGCGGTGGCCACAATGTCTTTATCGGCCGGCAAGATCACTTTGTCGAGGATGTGCACCACGCCGTTGCTGGCCGGCACGTCAGTCGCCAGAATTTTCGATGTGCGGTTGCGGCCGTCAGTGATGGTTAATACGCCGCCGGGTGCTTCAATTTTGAAAACACTTTTTTGTAGTGGCGTAATGGCTTTGCCGAGCGGGATGCCCGCTTTTTCGACTTTTGCACCCAGCACGTGGTAAGTCAGAACGGCAGTCAGCAACGCCTTGTTTGCTAACAAGGCGTCTTTAGTGGTTTTTAGTTCACCTAAAAGCGCAACGAACGCGTCATTATTGGGCGCGAAAACCGTGAATGGGCCAGCGCCAGACAAGGTGGTGACCAAATCAGCAGCAACAACTGCCTCAACCAAAATGCTAAGCGACGGCGTTGCTTTGGCCAGCTCGACAATGTTGGGCGCGGGTGCTTGCCCAGACGTCGGCTGCGGTGCATCGTCACCTCCACCACAGCCTGCCAAGATGCTGGTTGAGCCGACTGCTGCTGCCATACCGGCAAAAATAAGTGCTTTTCTGCGATCCATGTTGAGACTCCAATCAAGATTAAAGACGTTTAAGAAAGAAAGAACTAACTTCGGATCGACAAACACTTCAGGTAATAATTACCGTTTGGTATTTATCGATACCGAACGGTAATTTAATAGACTAATCAGTGCAAATTAATTTTCAATTTGTTACTTTCGGGTGATAAGTCTTGTGAATCAAGCGTCATTGGTAGCGGCGATTAATGCCATTGTTTGATGCGACCGGAGGCGGTGTTTACGTGAGTAGTGGCCTCTGACGCCGATATCAGCGGTCAGCAGGGAGCCGGGCCAATGCGTGTGGTTTTGCCAGGGGCGAAATCCTCGACAATCACACAATGAATTGGATAGAACAAATCAAGTGGGACGACAAAGGCCTCGTCCCCGTTATTGCGCAAGAGCAATCCAGCGGCGACGTGCTGATGTTTGCGTGGATGAACCGCGAGGCACTGCAAAAAACCGCCGAGCTGGGCCGCGCTGTGTATTTCAGTCGCTCCCGCAATAAACTGTGGTTCAAGGGTGAAGAGTCGGGTCACGTGCAAACCGTGCATGAAATTCGCGCGGATTGTGACAGCGATGTCGTGCTGCTCAAGGTCACGCAATTGGGCCATGAGCCCGGTCAGCCAGGTGTCGCCTGCCACACGGGTCGGCACAGCTGCTTTTTCAGTGTTTTTAAAGACGGCCAGTGGGTTATCACCGACCCGGTCTTGAAAGATCCGGCAAGCATCTATAAGTAGGCGCTATGAATTCAAACGATTTAAGCAACGACAGTCTGGCGCGCTTGGCGCAAATCATCGAAAGCCGCAAAGTGGCAAACGGTGGCGACCCTGAAAGCAGCTACGTCGCGCGCCTGCTGCACAAAGGCCCCGATGCGTTTTTGAAAAAAATCGGCGAAGAAGCGACTGAAGTCGTCATGGCCGCCAAAGACCTGGACTGCGGCGGCTTGACGCCTGAATTAAAAAGCGCGTTTGTTGGCGAAGTGGCGGACCTGTGGTTTCACTCCCTGATCGCGCTGGCGCATTACGGGCTGCAGCCGGCGGACGTCATCGCCGAGCTGGAACGCCGCGAGGGCACCAGCGGCATTGAAGAAAAAGCGCTGCGTAAAGCCGAAAAACGGGATGCAGAGCGCGACATGAAGCGCGACATTGAACGCGACTCGGACCGCGAAGCCGCAAAAAATTAACAAGGAAGAAGTCATGAACAACGACGTCACCACCATCGAGCCCGACGAAGGTCTTAAAACCTGGGGCTGGCTCAGCTATTTTTTACATCTGGTCGTGGCGGTTGCTGCGATTGTTCCGGGGGCGCAAGCATCCATCACGCTGCTTGTTATTGCGCTCATCATTGACCTCGTTAAACGCGGCGATGCTGAAAACACCTGGCAGGCGTCGCACTTTAGGTGGCGCATTCGCACGGTGCTGTGGGCTGGCGTTTTGTACTTGGTTACCGCGCCGCTGTTTTTGTTGCTGTTTCTCCCCGGGCTTATTGCCTGGGCACTGGTTTCTATCTGGTTTTTGTACCGCATTGTGCTGGGCATGGTGCGCATGAATGCAAACAGGGCGGTTGAGTAAGCATGACCGCACCTGAGAACTGCCTTTTTTGCAAAATCATCGCTGGCAAAATTCCCAGCCGCGTCGTTTACGAAGACCATGAAATTTTCGCTTTTCATGACATCAACCCTTGGGCGCCAGTGCACTTTTTGATGGTGCCCAAGCTGCACATTGCGTCAATGGCGCAGGCCAGCGCTGAGCATGCTGCGCTGCTTGGCCGCCTCATGGTGTTGGCCCCTAAGCTGGCGCTGGAGCAAGGTTGCCGGCCTTATCCGGAAGGCGGCTTTCGGATGGTTACAAATACGGGTGCTGAGGGCGGACAAGAGGTGCATCATTTGCATTTCCATGTCATGGGCGGACCCAGGCCCTGGTTGCGTGGGTAAGCTTGAACAAATGGCCGTCACCACGCGACACACAAGCCCTTTAGAATCAAGTCATCATCGGTAAAACTGTAAAGCGCTTAACAGCAACGTATTAGGAGTACATCATGGGTTCATTTTCTATTTGGCACTGGGCAATTGTTCTGTTGATCGTCGTCATGGTGTTTGGCACCAAGAAGTTGCGCAATATGGGCGGCGATCTGGGCGGCGCGGTCAAGGGTTTTAAAGACGGAATGAAAGACGGCGGCACTGCCGCTGCAGACGACAAGGCTGCTACCCAAGTGGCCAATGGCCAAGCAGTTGACAAAACAACGATTGACGTTGAAGCCAAACAAAAGCTGTGAGCGGGACAATTGAAGCTGGAAGGTTCAAGCTCAAAGCTCGAAGAGGTAGCGGCTTGTGATTGACCTTGGCGTCTCAAAAATTGCATTGATTGGTGCTGTGGCGCTGATCGTGATTGGCCCCGAAAAACTGCCACGCCTGGCGCGCACGATTGGCACATTGCTGGGCAAGGCGCAGCGCTATGTTGCCGACGTCAAGCAAGAAGTCAGTCGCTCGATGGAGCTTGACGAGCTCAAGAAAATGAAAGACACCGTAGAAGGCGCTGCCCGCGATGTCGAAAATTCTATTCAAACCAACGCCAGCGATTTCGAAAAGTCGTGGTCGGATGCCACTGGCGAAGCCGCCTCTGCCTCGGTTTACCCAGAAATCCCGCCTGAGTACAAGCACCCCAAAAAGAAATGGCGCCTGAAAACCGGTGCTACGCCGCAATGGTACAAAGCTCGCTCCGGCACGCGTACCCGCACGCAGTCGGGCGCAGCGCGGGTGGCGCGTTTCCGGCCAGTCAGCACCAGCAAAACTCAATAGCCTGCGGCGCATGGTTTAACTGCTAATTTTCAGCGCATTTTTGTAAATTCCATGTCTGATCCCACTTCCGAAAAGCCAGCTGATCCAGCTAACCCCGACAAGCCAGACGAGTTGGCGGGCACAGAGCAGCCTTTTGTTCACCACCTGATGGAGCTGCGCAACCGCATGATTTGGGCGGTAGTAGCCATTGGTATTGCCGCTGCGGGTCTGGCCATATTCCCGGGACCTGGCGCCTTGTATGACCTGATGGCTGCACCGCTGGTGGCCACGCTGCCCAAGGGCGCCACCTTGATTGCGACCAACGTGATTTCGCCTTTTGTGGTGCCAATCAAAATTTTGTTTATGGCGGCATTTATGATTGCCCTGCCCGTGGTGCTGTACCAGGTGTGGGCGTTTGTGGCGCCGGGCTTGTATTCACATGAAAAAAAGCTGGTGATGCCGCTGGTTATTTCCAGCACGTTGCTGTTTTTTTGCGGTGTGGCATTTTGTTATTTTGTGGTGTTTGGTCAGGTTTTCACTTTCATTCAAAGCTTTGCGCCCAAATCCATCACCGCTGCGCCAGACATTGAAGAGTATTTGAACTTTGTGCTGGGCATGTTCCTGGCGTTTGGGCTGGCCTTTGAAGTGCCGATTGCCGTGATTTTGCTGGTGCGCATGGGTGTGCTGACGGTCGCCCAATTGCGTGAGTATCGCGGTTACTTTTGGGTCATTGCTGCGGTGGGCACAGCGTTGGTCACACCGCCTGATGCGGGCTCGATGCTGATGCTGCTTGGCGTGGTGGGCGGGCTGTACGAAGTCGGCATTCTTGCTGCGCAGCTTTTCGTAAAAAGCACCAAGGCACCAGATTCAACGGCGGATACTGAAGCAGCCAAACCTTAGCAAAATCGGCTTATAGTGCCTTTTTTGCTTCAAAATAGGCATGTTTTGGTGCTGTAGCCCAACAAATACGGGCGTGAGCAGCTCCTATTATTATAGCAAATAAATGCTTTGTATCTGCTTAATATCTGCTGCTAAATCATCTGCGTGGTTTTGCTGGCGCCCATTTCCCTGCGGTACCACTCGTGAAAGTGCTGCATGCCGTCTTCCATCGGGCTTTGGTACGGCCCAAATTCATTGTCTCCGCGCAGCATCAAGGCCTTTCGCCCGGCGTCCATGCGCAGGGCAATTTCGTCGTCTTCCACGCAGGTTTCCATGTACGCCGCTTGCTGCGCTTCGATAAATTCGCGCTCAAAGGCGCAGATTTCTTCAGGGTAGAAAAACTCCACCACGTTGAGCGTTTTATCTGGCCCCCGCGGGTGAAGCGAGCTGACAACCAGCACGTGCGGGTACCACTCCACCATGACGTGGGGGTAATACGTCAGCCAAATAGCGCCGTACTTGGGCGGCACGCCTTTGCGGTATTGCAGCACCACGTCGTGCCACTTTTTATAGGTGTCGGTGCCCGGTTTGCCCAGCTTGTCAGACACGCCAACGGTTTGTACCGAATACTGGCGCTTGAGCTCCCACTGCAAGTCGTGCGTGGTGACGAAAGCGCCCAGCCCGGGGTGAAACGGGCCGACGTGGTAGTCCTCCAGGTAGACCTCAATAAACGTTTTCCAGTTGTAGTTGCACTCGTGCAGGTGCACCTTATCAAGCTGGTAGCCCGCAAAATCAAGGTCTGGCATGACGCCGAGCGATGCCATTTCGCCTGCAATGTCTCGCCCGGTGTCTTCAAAAACCAATCCATTCCAGGTGGTGGTGGGGTAGCGATTGAGGTTCAGGCAGGGGTCAATTTCAAAGTGGGGCGCCCCAATCAGCTCGCCCGATGTGTTGTATGTCCAGCGGTGTAGCGGGCAAACAATGTTGCTGCCAGTGTTGCCGCGGCCTTGCAGCATGGTGGATTGCCGGTGGCGGCACACGTTGGAAATCAGCTCAATGCCGGCTGCATTTCGCACCAGCGCCCGGCCCTCGCCTTCGTGCGGCAAAGCGTAAAAATCGCCCAGGTTGGGCACCGCCAGCTCATGCCCCAAATAGCGTGGCCCCTTGGCAAAAAGCTTTTGCTGTTCTCGCTCGAACAGTGCGGCATCAAAATAACTGGAGATCGGCAGCTGGCTGGTGGCTTGCAGCAGGCGAAGGCTTAAATCAGACATGCAGTGGTGGCGGGCGCTTGCCTCAGATGGAAGGAACGCACAAGTTTACCCGTGCAAGGTGCACCGCCGCCTGAAATCACTGCCGTAACGCCCTAAAATCAGGCACAAACCAAAAAACGTCATGGCTAAATCTACATCTGCTACCGCTGCTGCTTCCGCTTCATCATCTGCGCTTGCACTTCCCGCTACCTATGAGGCCGCGCTGCAGGAGCTTGAGGGCTTGATCTCTGGCCTTGAGTCAGGTCAATTACCGCTCGACCAACTGTTGATCGCCTACCAGCGCGGCGCGCAGTTAATGGCTTTTTGCAAGAGCAAACTTGAAGCGGTGGAGTCACAAATCAAAGTGCTTGAGGGCAATGAGCTCAAGCCTTGGGCGTAAGGCATTTTTCGTGAATATGTTTTTGAACGCACATCCGTCTGTGGCTTTTAATTTCGAGCGTTGGACGACTGAGCAGCGCCAAGCCGTTGAGTCAGCGTTAGCGCAGTGGGTGGCTCACCCGACTCAATCGCCGGCACCAGCGGGGTTGGGTGAGGCGATGCGATACGCTGTGCTAGGCGGTGGCAAGCGCCTGCGCCCGTTGCTAACTTTGGCAGCCTGTGAAGCAGTTAATGGCAACGCGGCAGCAGCCATGCGCGCAGCGTGCGCCCTTGAGCTGATTCACGCGTATTCGCTGGTACACGACGACATGCCGTGCATGGACAATGACTCGTTGCGGCGCGGCAAGCCGACCGTTCATATTCAGTTTGGCCAAGCCCAAGCTTTGCTTGCAGGCGACGCACTGCAGGCACTTGCTTTTGAATTGCTGACCCCAGACGATGACGCCATCAGCAGCGCGCTGCAAGCACGCCTATGTGCAATGCTCGCGCGGGCGGCTGGCTACCAAGGCATGGCGGGTGGTCAGGCCATTGATTTGGCCAGTGTTGGCCTGCCGCTTAACGCAGATCAGCTGCACGAAATGCACCGACTTAAAACGGGCGCGCTGCTGCAGGCCAGTGTCCTGATGGGCGCCAGCTGCGGGGGGCCGTCAGCGTCGGTTACAGCTGCGCTTGGCGACTATGGCGCGGCAATCGGGTTGGCCTTTCAGGTCATGGATGACGTGCTCGATGTCACCTCAGACTCCGCTACGCTGGGCAAAACGGCAGGTAAAGATGCGGCGCAAGACAAACCCACGTTCGTGTCGCTGATGGGCCTTGACGGTTCCAGGGCTTACGCACAGCAGCTACTAGCCCGCGCGCTGGGAAACCTCGACGCCCTTGAATCTCAGTCCCCACAGGCGGCACACGCTTTACGAGCGCTGGCTGATATGCTGGTCAACAGACAGCACTAAGCATTTGATTGAAGACAAAACCAAGATGACTCCATTGCTAGACACCATCGAAAGCCCGGCAGACCTGCGAAAGCTGACGCGCGCACAGCTGAAACCGCTAGCGGACGAGCTGCGCGCTTACTTGCTTGACACGGTGTCCAAAACCGGAGGCCATTTGAGCTCTAATTTGGGCACAGTCGAGCTGACGGTCGCACTGCACTATGTGTTTAACACGCCTGAAGATCGACTGGTGTGGGATGTGGGCCATCAAACCTACCCGCACAAAATTTTGACCGGCAGAAAAGACCGCATGGGCAGCCTGCGGCAATTCGGCGGTTTATCGGGTTTCCCGCGCCGGGACGAGAGCGAGTACGACACCTTTGGCACAGCGCATTCGTCAACGTCTATTTCGGCGGCGCTGGGCATGGCGATGGCCGCCAAGCAAAAAGGCGAAGACCGCAACAGCATCGCCATCATTGGCGACGGTGCAATGAGCGCAGGCATGGCTTTCGAGGCGATGAACAATGCAGGCGTGCAAGACAACTCCAAGCTGTTGGTGGTGTTGAACGACAACGACATGAGTATTTCGCCGCCCGTCGGCGCGCTGAACCGTTATTTGGCGCAGTTGATGAGCGGGAGGTTTTATGCATCGGCCCGAAGTGTAGGCAAGCAGGTGCTGGGTATTGCACCGCCGCTGCTTGAGCTGGCGAAGCGGCTGGAAACGCATGCCAAAGGCATGGTGGTGCCCGCCACCATGTTTGAAAACTTCGGCTTTAATTACATCGGCCCGATAGATGGGCACGACCTTGACTCGCTTATTCCCACGCTGGAAAACATCAAGTATTTGATGAAAACCAGTTCCAGCCCGCAGTTTCTGCACGTGGTAACCAAAAAAGGAAATGGGTACGGCCTGGCAGAAGTAGACCCGATTGCCTATCACGGCCCGGGCAAGTTTGACCCTGCTATGGGTCTGCAAAAAGCGACCGCACCGGCCAAGCAAACCTTCACACAAGTTTTTGGCAGTTGGTTATGCGACATGGCAGAGCACGATGCACGTCTGGTCGGCATCACGCCAGCCATGCGCGAAGGCTCCGGCATGGTGGAGTTCCACAAACGCTTTCCCGACCGCTACCACGATGTGGGCATTGCCGAGCAGCATGCCATTACTTTCGCGGCTGGCATGGCCTGCGAAGGCTTAAAACCAGTGGTGGCTATCTACTCAACCTTTCTTCAGCGCGGATACGACCAGCTGGTGCACGATGTGGCGCTGCAAAATCTGCCCGTGGTGTTTGCGCTGGACCGGGCTGGGCTGGTCGGTGCCGACGGCGCTACGCACGCGGGCGCCTACGACATCGGGTACTTGCGCTGCATCCCCAACATGAGCATTGCCTGCCCGGCAGACGAGCGAGAGTGCCGTATGTTGCTTAGCAGTGCATTCGAGCAAAACCATCCTGTGGCTGTGCGCTACCCACGTGGCGCAGGAGCCGGCGTGGCGCCAGAGCCGGGCTTGCAGTCGTTGCCGTTTGCAAAAGGCGAAATTCGGCGCAGCGGAGCAGGTATAGCGATTTTGGCGTTTGGCACGCTGCTGTACCCCGCGCTCGCCGCTGCTGAAAAGCTGGGCGCCACCGTGGTCAATATGCGTTGGGCGAAGCCGCTTGACATTGAGCTGCTGCTAAAAGTGGCGAGCACCCACGATGCACTGGTCACTGTAGAAGAAGGCGCCATCATGGGAGGCGCTGGCAGCGCAGTTAGCGAGGCACTGCACGCTGCAGGTGTCGTCAAGCCAGTACTCCACTTGGGCCTGAAAGACGAGTTTATTGAGCATGGCGACCCCGCCAAACTGCTTGGCCTGCAGGGGCTTGACGCAGCGGGCATCGAAGCTGCGATTTCAAAGCGATTTCCTGAGCTCGTCGACGGGTTTGGCGTTGAGCGGCAAGAGCTGAAATCCGCCGCCTGAATGATCGTTGCCAGCACCCGCTGAGCTGCGGTAAATTCGCATCACCACTACGGGTAAAAACCGGGTAAAAAACTTTTAAACGCTGACAAAATCGCTGTGCCGGTAGAAGAGCCAACGCTTACGCATAAAGCTATTGGTGATAATTCGGCAAATCAACGCAGAGTCGCGCTACCGGTAATCTGAATAACCTTTTTGGAGAGAATCAATGGATCGTCGTTCCCTAATTAAAAATGCTGGCATTGCTGGCGTGCTCGCCGCCGGCGTTGCGCCTGCTGTTCATGCGCAGGCTGCCGTTCGCTGGCGCTTGTCATCCAGCTTCCCGAAAGCGCTGGACACGATTTACGGCGCGGCCGAAGTGTTTGCAGCCAAAGTCAAGGCCATGTCGGGCGGCAAGTTTGAAATCTCCACCCATGCTGGTGGCGAAATTACCCCGCCGTTTGGCGTGGTAGACGCTGTGCAGCAAGGCTCCGTTGAATGCGCCCACACTGCGCCGTACTATTTCTTCGGTAAAAACGAAGCATTTGCACTCGGTTGCGCGGTTCCGTTCGGCTTGAACAGCCGCCAAATGACGGCTTGGGTGTACCAAGGCAATGGCTTGAAATTGATGCGCGAGTTCTATGCCAACTACGGCATGACGAGTTTCCCAATGGGCAACACGGGCGCGCAAATGGGCGGCTGGTACCGCAAAGAAATCAAATCGATCAAGGACATTAAAGGGTTGAAAATGCGTATCGGCGGTTTCGCCGGCAAGGTGTTTGAGCCAATGGGTGGCGTGCCGCAAAACATTCCAGGCGGCGAGATCTACACCGCGCTCGAAAAAGGCACGATCGACGCTGCCGAGTGGGTAGGCCCTTACGACGACCAAAAGCTTGGCTTTAATAAAGTCGCGCCGTTTTACTACTACCCAGGCTGGTGGGAGGGCGGCCCACAGCTGGACCTGTACATCAACCAAAAAGCGTTCGATGCACTGTCGCCAGAAAACAAAGCCATCGTTGAGTCAGCTGCGGCATTTGCGCACACCGACATGCAGGCCAAATACGACGCCAAAAACCCGGCCGCCCTGAAGCAGCTGGTTGGCTCGGGCACCAAGCTGCGTCCGTTCCCGAACGACGTCCTCGCTGAAGCGTTCAAAGTGTCTCAGCAGTTGTACAGCGACTTGTCAGCCAAAAACCCTGAGTGGGCAAAAATCTATGCGGACTATTCCAAGTTCCGTGCTGATTCCAACTTGTGGTTCCGCTTTTGCGAAGCCAAGTTTGACAGTTTCATGCAAGCGCAAAAGCTGTAATCGACAGCAGCGTTTTAAACAATAAAAAAACCGCGCTACGGCGCGGTTTTTTTTGGCTGACTCTTAAACAAATGCTTCAACGTCGAATACGCATCGCCTTCAACTCGCTCTCCATTCGCTTAAACTCCACCAGCATGGCCGGTGAAGAAGCGTAAAAAATAGCCAGCTTGCCTGCATAGGTTTTGGTGTACAGGCGCGGAGCGACCAGCCATTCCAGGCCGCGCATCCGAATTAACTTGACGTAAGCCAGCTGCCTCAACTCTGCCCGTTTATGCCACACCCACGTTTGCTCCAGCGAGATATTGTCTAGTGTCGTTTTGCCGTTAAAAATGTACCATCCGGTGTAGACCATCAAGCAAAGCGCAGCAATCAGCCAGCCGCTAGAAGCCAGCGTTAGCGCAATCGTGCCGCTAGACCAGAGCTGTGCGCCCCACACCAACGCAGGCGTGATCAGCGCGGCAGCCAGAACCTTAAACGGTAAAGAAAATGAACTTGACTCCATCCGCCCACCGGCTGGCGTGAAAGCAAATAGCTCCGGCTCTTTCATGTCGACTTGCAGGCACTGCTTCTGTTGACACTACTTTTTGAACAAGTCATCAATCTTCTTTTGCTCATCAGCGGCTGCCTTGTCTGCAGCTTTGTCCGCCGCCTCGCCAGTAACGGGCTCTGTGGCAATCGGCACTGCAACTTCACCCGGCTTAAGAACGGCTGCTTGCGCAGCTTCTTCAGCTGGCATTTCTATTTTGACTTTGTCGATGTCCACCACTACTTCTTTGTCCAAAAACATTGTTACAGATTCAGGCACAAAAATAACCACGGCCACTAACAGCACTTGCATGCACACCCACGGGATAGCACCCAGGTAAATGTCATTGGACTTTACTGCCTCGGGAATTCGTTTGTCTTTGAAAAGAGTGTCTGCAATGCCTCTTAAGTAAAACAGCGCAAAACCAAAGGGCGGGTGCATAAAGCTGGTTTGCAGGTTCACGCACAGCAACACGCCAAACCAGATCAGGTTGATGCCCATCTTGTCTGCCACGGGCGCCAGCATCGGCACAATGATGAAAGCGATTTCAAAGAAGTCCAGAAAAAACGCCAGAAAAAACACGAACACGTTAACGACAATCAAAAACCCGGTCACGCCCCCTGGCAAACCGGTCAGCAGGTGTTCCACCCACTTGGCACCGTCAACCCCTTGGAACACCTGGCTAAATACCCGCGAGCCAATCAAAATAAACACAACCATGGCGGTCAGGCGCATGGTGCCTGTCATGGCCTCCCACAGCAGTGCAACGGACAGCCGCTTGGAGATCGCTGCCAATATCAATGCGCCCACTACGCCCATTGCGCCAGCCTCTGTGGGTGTAGCGATCGCGGAGTCTTGAAAAGGCAGCCCGCCCATCGAGCCAAGCACGGTAAAAATCAAAATCGCTGACGGCACAATTCCGCGCAGGCATTTCTTCCACAGTGCCCAGCCGTTCAAGGTGCGCTCGGACGCCGGAATGGCCGGCAGGTAATCAGGCTTGATGCGGGTCAGCATGAAGGTGTACAGCGCAAACATGGCCACTTGCAGCAACGATGGCCCCCACGCGCCTTTGTACATGTCACCCACTGGGCGGCCCAGTTGGTCAGCCAACACGACCAGCACCAATGACGGCGGCACCAACTGCGTGATGGTGCCCGATGCCGCCAACACGCCTGTGGCATAGCGCATGTTGTAGTTGTACTTCATCATGACCGGCAGAGAGATCAATGCCATGGCAATGACTTGGCCAGCAACAGTGCCCGTGATGGCACCCAAAATAAAACCAACGATGATCACTGAATACCCAATGCCGCCACGCGCTGGGCCGAACAATTGGCCCATTGAATCGAGCATGTCTTCAGCCAAACCGCATTTTTCAAGAATCGTACCCATGAAGGTGAAAAACGGAATCGCCAACAACAACTCGTTGCTCAAAATTGAAAAAATGGAGATCGGTAAATTGCCCATGAACGCGGCAGGAAACCAGCCCATCTGAATTGCAAAAAACCCACTCACCAGCCCCAACGCCGACAGGGAAAAAGCCACAGGGAAACCGATCAACATGATGATCACTAGCCCGGCGAACATCACCGGGGCGAAATTTTCCATTTGCATTTTTTAAATCCAGAATTTATCGTTTGGAGGCGAATGTCAAGCGTTGCGCCAAGGCACTACTGCAACGGCTTTTCGTAATGCGTGGACATCTCGTATTTGCCCTGCAAGAAGGCGACGCGCTTGATGATTTCCGCACAGCCTTGAATCCACATCATGGCAAAACCAAGCGGAAGCGCCAACACGGCGGGCCAGCGAATAAGACCGCCGGCGTTTTGCGACATTTCGCCGGAGACCAGCGCTTTGATGAAGTAGGGGTAGGACAGGTAAGTCAACATGCCAATGACGGGCAGCAAGAAAAACGCCAAGCCAAACAGGTCAACATACACCGGGCCGTTGCCT
Organism: Polaromonas sp.; assembly: GCA_031393945.1. Lineage (GTDB taxonomy): Bacteria > Pseudomonadota > Gammaproteobacteria > Burkholderiales > Burkholderiaceae_C > Polaromonas. The sequence goes on from JANMWH010000080.1 coordinate 32,087, forward strand.
TTTAACTTGCCGTATATCAAGTCGACCCGAACGTGCTCATTGAGCTTTAACACGACAGGCGCGCCAATCATCACGATGTAGGCGAACAAGTACCACTGAATTTCAATAAAAGAGTTGGAGCTCCAGTCGAAGCCGTAACGTATAAAAGCGTTTGCTGCGCAAATCATGGCAGCAAAAAAAACTGCCCATGACGCGATTTTTCCAAGTTGCTCGGAAAGCCAGTCGGAAAGAAGTGCAAATTTTAGGAGTGCTGACACGAGGGTCTCCGGGAAAAATGGCAGTTGAAATGGGCGCGATCTATGCAAACCCTAGCCCTACGATCGTACCCGTTGGTCCTACAGGAGCACTGAATTAATCCTGACAAATAAGGGCAGGGTATTCCCGTGTTCAGGCACTGCACGCCACTAGTAAACGCTCACGCCATTGCCGGCTCGCACTTCACCAATCTCGCAGGCGTCCGGAAATCCTTGCGTATGAAAAATCTCCAGCACCTGCGCGGCCACATCGGGCGAGCACGATACCAGCAAGCCACCAGACGTTTGCGGGTCGCTGAGCAGCGCTTTGTCTTCTTCTGCAAAAACGGCTGGCAAGGCAACTTCGGCGCCGTAGCTTTCCCAGTTGCGGCCCGATGCGCCCGTTACGCAGCCCTGCGCGGCCAACTCGCGCACCCCATCAATTAATGGCATGCGTGACCAGTCCAGGCGGATTTGCACCTTCGCGCCGCGTGCCAGCTCAAGCGTGTGCCCCGCCAGCCCAAAACCGGTGATGTCGGTCAGCGCATGCACGCCGTCAAGCGCGGCCAGCGCAATGCCGGGTTTGTTGAGCTGCGTGGTTATTTCTACCATTTTGGCGTAGCCCGCTGGCGGCAACATTTCTTTTTTCAGCGCGGCTGACAAAACGCCAACGCCCAAAGGCTTGCTCATAATCAGTACATCGCCCACTTTTGCACCAGAATTTTTTTTCACACGCGACGGGTGCACGAGTCCCAGCACCACCAAGCCATAAATGGGCTCGACAGAATCAATCGTGTGCCCGCCTGCAATTGGTATGCCTGCGTCGCGGCACACGTCTTGACCGCCGCGCAAAATAGCGCCTATGGTTTCCAGCGGCAGCACATTGATGGGCATGCCCACCAAGCCAAGCGCAAAAATCGGCGTGCCGCCCATGGCGTACACATCGCTGATGGCGTTGGTTTCGGCAATGCGGCCAAAGTCATACGGGTCGTCAACGATGGGCATGAAAAAGTCGGTGGTCGCAATCAACGCCTGATTTTCATTAAGCAGGTAAACCGCAGCGTCGTCGGCAGTTTCAATGCCTACCAGCAACTCCGGCGGAATAGGGAGGTTGCTGGAGTTTTTCAAAATCTCGCTCAACACGCCCGGCGCAATTTTGCAACCGCAACCGCCGCCATGAGACAAGCTGGTCAGTTTGGGGGCAATCAAGGGTGATAGTTTTTCGGGGGCGTTCATCGGGTGCTTTCTAAAGGAGGCAATCAAGGCTGGGCAGTGTGATCGGGCGTGTCGAATATCACGGTCAGCAATTCTAAAACGAGGCGTTTTTCTTCGTCGGGCGCAAACAAGCTTGCCCTGCGCTGGCATTGGCTTTGCAGCTGGTTGATAAACAGGGGCGAGTCGGCGCATTGGCGCAGCAGCGTGGTCAGTTGGCCCACGTCGCCCACATCAAAGTAGCCCCCGTAGTCTTGCCCCAGCATGCCGATATTGCCGCTGATGCGGGACGCCAACACGGGCGTGGCCGACTGTACAGCTTCCAAAATAACATGTGCTCCGCCTTCCATGACTGAGCTGTTGACCAGCACATGCGCGCGTTTGATGCGCTGGCGGGTGTCGGCGCGTGCCAGGCCGCCCCACCAGCGGTAGTGCGGATTTTGCTCGGCTGTGCTGCGTGCTGCTGCGGCCAAGGCAGGGTCCAGCCCGTCGCCGATCTGGTCAAAGTAAAGCGCTGAGGTTTCGTTTGCGCGGGCCGCCGCCATGAACGTCAGCGGGTCTTTTTCGTCCCGCAGGTGGCCCACCATGATTGCCTTGAAGGTTCTGGCGGACTTTTGTGCCGGCAACAATCGCGGAGCCGATTGGAAAATGACGCGCGTTTTGTGGCGATACTCGGGCGGTACCGCGTCTAACCCGGCGTCTTGCAGCACCACCAAATGCGAAGCGACTGCCAATGAGTGCAGTGCGTCGGCGTCGACCGCAATGTCGCGGTATAAATCGGTACCAGTGAGCACCACTACCAGCGGCTTTTTGGGGAATTTTGCGGCCCAGGCATGGATGGCCGGTGCGGAACGCCGGGCGTGCAGCGCCACCATCGCATCGCCGTTAGCCCCTGACTCGAGCGGATTGAAGTGCTGCATTACCGCAATGTCACAATGGTTTGAGGCAAAACCAGCCCAGCGGTGTGCGGTATGCCAGTTACCGTTATTGGCCAGCGCAGCAGCGGGGCTGATCAGAATAATTTTCTTGGACTGCAAGCGTGAATCCTTCGATGTCGTTTTCATCAGCAACCACTACCGCCGCGCAGATTGATTCGCCGCTGATGCGAAGCGCGGGCAAAGAGTTGTTGTCGGTAGCGCTGATGGACGCCCGCAATCATACGCTGCACCTTTTTGCGCAATACCAGCAAGCGCTGGGCAGCACAGGCTACCGCGTGCCCGAGCTCGCCAGCGTGAACCCGCCGCTTTGGGAGCTGGGCCACGTGGGTTGGTTTCAGGAGTGGTGGATTGCCCGCAACCTGCAGCGCGCCAAAGGCCAGCGCTGCGAACCCGACCATGCGCGCCTGGCATCGATTGAGCCCAACGCAGACCGCTGGTGGGACTCTACCCGTGTGGCGCATGGCACGCGTTGGGCGCTTGATTTGCCCGATGCCGACAACATTCGTGCGTATTTGCTCGACACACTAGAAAGCACGCTCGAACTGCTGCAAAAGGCCGACAGCGACGACGACTCGCTGTATTTTTACCGGCTGTGTTTGTTTCATGAAGACATGCATGCCGAAGCGCTGGTACACATGGCGCAAACGCTCGGTTTGCCGCTTGAAGCGTCCATGCGGCGTGCCTTTTCGCCAGCCTTGGTAGCGCTCAGAGAGCCCCTGCTGATACCCGCCTGCAATTGGCAGCTGGGCAGCGCTGCGGCGAGCGGTTTCGCCTTCGACAACGAAATGCCGCAGCACAGTGTGCCCGTGCCTGAGTTTGAAATTGACGCGCAGCCCGTTACTTGGGCGCAGTTTGTTGAATTTGTAGACGATGGCGGCTACGACCGCGCCGAGCTGTGGCACCCTGATGGCTGGCAATGGTTGCAGCAACAAAACAGCGGTGAGTCTGGCGCTCAATTTAGTACTGATGGCAGGCGCGGCCCCCGTTATGTAGAGCAGATTGGCGTGGCCAGCGGCGCGGTGGTGCAAACCCGTTTTGGCAGCCCGACCCGCATGCAGGGCAGTCAGGCGGCTCTGCACGTCAATTGGTATGAAGCCGATGCCTGGTGCCGCTGGGCGGGGCGCCGCCTGCCGTTTGAAGCCGAGTGGGAAGTTGCGGCCCACACCGCATCAAGGCGCGGATTCAGTTGGGGCGATGTTTGGGAGTGGACCGGCACTACCTTCAGGAGTTTTGACGGCTTTGAAAGCGGCCCGTACCTCGACTATTCGCAGCCCTGGTTTGGCACCCACAAAGTGCTGCGCGGCGCGTCGTTTGCCACCCGCGCTCGCATGAAAAGCCCCAAGTACCGCAACTTTTACCTGCCCGAGCGCGACGACATGTTTTGCGGTTTTCGGTCGTGTGCGTTGTAGTCCGGCATACGCTATTTAATTTATAGCTGCTTTCGCCTGTATTTATTGGGCTATGGGCTGAAGCTATTGTTGTTTTCAGCCGCCGCGGTCGCTTTGCGCTCTTCAAGCAGCCTTATGATTCCAGCGACGCGCACGCTGCGTTGAGCGGCATGAATTTGCGGCCTTGAAAAGATACACCGCGCGGTGCCGCCGCCCGGGAAACTGCTGGCCTTAGTAGGCCATACACCTTTGACACAACGCGGTAGTGAGATGTCCGTACACTGCATCGGTGTCAATCTAGTAGAAGCCTTTATGACTTTCTTTTTTAACGCATCCAGCCTTAAACGGCTGTGTCTTTTAGCAGCTTCAGCTGCCTTGGTGTCTTGCGGCGGCGGGGGTGGCGGCGCAGGCGCTGGTGCGGCTTTTTCGGGGGGTGCCAGTTCCCCGCCTCTGTCTGACCTTCGAATCACTGAAGTGTCGGCAAAAGCCAGCGCTGCGGGTGCTGAGGGCGGGTGGTTTGAGGTGTACAACCCCACCGCGGCGCCGATTCAGCTCGCTGATTATTCGTTGACCAGTACCGCTTTCGATTCAGCCGTCGGCTTAACGTCTGGAGCGTTCACGCTACCTGCTGCCACGATTGCGCCAGGTGGGTTCGTGGTGTTGGCATCCAAAGTGGTCACTTTTTTACCTGACGGGCCGCAACTCAAGTACATCGGTTCGCCGTCTTTGTTCCCTAGCTGGGCTGATTCGGGTTTTTTAGAGATCAGGAGAACAACCACTTCTGAAGCAGTTGATTCTGTTCGCTTTGGCGGCAGTTCCATAACGCCGGGTTTTTTCACCGACTGGACTGGTGCCGCGGCAACGGCTTTGCCTATTGGTGCTGCAGCCTACGGCAAGTCCCTAGTGCGCCTGGCAGCTGGTGGTTACGCCGACACCAACACGGCCGCTGACTGGGTCGTAGTGAATTTCAGCACGCCTGGCGGTGCGAACGATGTCGCGCCCGGCGTGCTTGACGCCGATGGCGATGGCGTACCCAGTTCGGCCAAAGTAGCTGGCGGCACCTACGGCGGTATGGATTTGTACGCCATGGGCGCAAGAGCCGGTCAGCGAGATGTTTTTCTTGAAATCAATGTCATGGATCAAGCAGGCGGCACTGCGCCGGAGGACTTGGGCTTTAAGGTACGCAAGGAAGCCTTGCAGAAAGTCGTCGACGCATTCGCGGCCAAGAACATTAAGTTGCACATTGATGCAGGTTCGCGCTTTAGCGCCGCGTTTGACCCTGCCAATTTCAATTTGGGCGGCAGTAATGCGGCGGGCACTATTTCTTTTAAGCCGTGTACGGATTTACCGGTTTCTGGAGCGAGCGTTATTCGCCCTGAATGCAGCAACTTTTTTGCGCACAAAAACGCTAATCTGGATGTGCGCAGACGAGTCGTGTTTGCCTACATGTTGTTTGCCAGTTCGCAGCTGACCACTGGTGAGGCAGGCTCATCTGGTATCGCCGAAATAAATGGCAATGACGCCATGATCACCATGGGTAAATACGGATTCACGACAGTTGCAGCTTATGGATTCACAGGTGTGCAAAACACCCAGCAGTACATTAACATGCAAGCCAGCACGGTAATGCATGAATTCGGGCATAACCTGGGTCTTCGACACGGCGGTTTTGAAAACGCAAATTACAAGCCCAACTATCTCAGCGTGATGAACTACATGTACCAATTGGTGGGCCTGCCCGGTGCGAGAAGCGACAGCACCGTCGGCGATCGTTATTTGCGCTACGTTTCTGGGCTGAACAACCAAACCGCGACCGGCGCCTGTGTGTTGACGAATTCTCGGTGCACCAGCACTTTCATCATCGACTATTCTGATGGGTCGAGCGCTGACTTGAGTGAAAACGCGTTGGTTGGGAGCAACCTCGTTGGCCGGGGTATTCCAGTTACGGGCTCTTTTATTAACTGGAGCGGAACCGCTACGTTTGCCTCGCCAGCGTACGGTTTTGACGTCAATCGCGACTTGGTAACGAACATAGTCAAAGATTACAGCGACTGGGCCAACGTCAAGCTGCCATTTGTGCGCAGTGCTTCGGGCTTCAATTCTGGCGTGCTTGCAGACAGCTCCCGCGCTACGTCTTCTCTCAGCGACGCGCCTAAACGCGACGCCATGAACGATGCTGCCAGCAAAGAGTTTGTGCGTGAAGACGCGCCTAGCGCGCAGTTCTTCCGAATGCTGCGCGACTGACCGCCGCCAGCCTTCAACACACCGGCATAAGCAATGACTTTTGCACCCTCCATGCTCCGTACTTGCTTGCGGGTAGCGGTAGTTACCGGGTTGTTGACCGGGGCGGCAGCGGCCAGTGCTCAGCCGGTGCCAGCGACCAATGGCAGCCTGACGGTGCGCGGCACTGCCCAGTTTGGCGCTGAGGCGCCGGTGCAGTGGTCAATCAAGTCGGCTCAGGTAGCGGGCGGCACGCTCACTATGCAATTGATAGATGCCAGCGGCGCAGACAAAGGCGACTTTAGCGTCAGCCCCTGGCCGTACCGTAAGCACCTGCACGGGGGTTTGGCGTTGGGCTTGACCACACACCGCATCAAACCGGGTGCAGTCAAAGTCACTGCAAGCAGCACGCTGCAGCCTTTTGGCCCGGTGCAGCGGCTGGTGGTGCAGCCCTCCGCCGCAAAGCTGCCAACGATGATGGTGCAAACACGCGCGCAGTCGGGGCAATTGGTGGTGGCTGGCTGGCGTTCTGTGTATAAAGGCAACCGCTGGGAGTTTCAGCGCACTTTGCCGAGCGACTCGCCTGCGGCTGAACCTTTGAAGGCCCTCGTGCCGCAGCGTTTGCGCAGCCAAGGGCAAAGCTGGTGTGTCACGTCGTGGGCACGCGCTGAGAATCAAGAGTCTCCACCGCTGCTGGATTGGGTTGCCGTGGTAACGCCCGCTAAACGACGCTGCCCGGTTTAGCTTTCACCCGCCGGGCCCAGCGGCGTGGCTTCCTATTTGCTTCTTTTTTTATAGCTAATCGCGCCCGTATTTATTGGGCTACGGGCTAATAAGTACGTGTTTTTCAGGTCAAATCAGGCTGTTTTGGGCTGTTTTGCACTACTGCTGCGGCGCTTTAGGCGGCTGGCGTTTTGCTGGCGTGACTGACACGTCGCTCGTTTTTCCGCCGCGCTGAACGCTAAGTGGCGCAGCCACGCCGGGCTTAAGGCCTGCCACCGCGCCCAACAGCTCGGTGACACTGCCCACCGGTTTGCCATTAACGGCGGTGATCACATCACCGGGCTTGATGCCGGCTTGCCCGGCGGGGCCGTTTTGCAGCACGCCAGTAATGATCACGCCTTCTTTGGTTTTAACGTTGAAGGTTTCCATCAGTTCAGCGTTAAGTTCTTGTGGCTCCACGCCTATCCAGCCGCGGGTCACCTGGCCGTCTTTCACGATGCTTTCCAGCACCTGTTTGGCAGTAGACACGGGGATAGCAAAGCCAATGCCCATCGAGCCGCCAGAGCGCGAATAAATCGCGGTGTTGATGCCCATCAGCGCGCCGGTGCTGTCGACCAGCGCACCACCCGAATTACCGGGGTTAATGGCGGCGTCGGTTTGAATAAAGTTCTCGAACGTGTTGATGCCCAGCTTGCTGCGCCCTAACGCACTTACGATGCCGCCCGTCACGGTTTGGCCCACGCCAAACGGGTTGCCAATGGCCAGAACCGGGTCGCCGACCTGCAGCGCATCAGAGTTGCCGAGCGCAATCACCGGCAGCTTGTCGAGTTCGATTTTCAAAATCGCCAAGTCAGTGTCAGGGTCTGTGCCAATGACTTTGGCTTTGGCTTTGCGGCCGTCTGCCAGCACCACTTCGATTTCGTCCGCGCCTTCAACCACGTGGTTGTTGGTCAAAATATAGCCGCTGGCGCTGATGATGACCCCGCTGCCCAGGCCGCCCTGCGGCTCGCCCTGGGCCTGGTCGCCGTAAAAGAACTTGAACCACGGGTCGCCTGCATGCGGGTTTTTTGCAGCGGCCTTGCTGGTGTTGATGCTCACAACCGCTGCCGACGCAATTTTTGCAGCCGAACTGAAGCTGCCCATAGGTCCGGTACCGCGCTGCACGGCAGGCGCTTCAATCACCGACACCAAACCACCCGCACCTGAAAACGGCCGTCGTTCTACCCACTGCGGCTTGAGTGTGGCCACCACAAAAAACGCCGCCAGCAAAATCGTGACGGTTTGAGAAAACAGAAGCCAGAATTTGCGCATGGTGTGCCGGGTGTGAGTTTGACTAAGCTGGATATGGGGCTAAGCGCCACAAAACCAATACTTGGCATTTTGTCCTATGACGCGCCAGCATCCAAAAAGCGATAATTCAAAGCCACAAATTTGCCACACCTTCAGGAGACCCGAATGAAAGCCCAAAGCGTCCTCGCCACCATCGGCAACACCCCGCACATTCGCATCAATCGTCTGTTTGGCGCGGCCAGCCAAACGCACCATATCTACATCAAGTCTGAGCGCAGCAACCCTGGCGGCTCCATCAAAGACCGCATTGCACTGGCCATGGTCGAGGCGGCTGAAGCATCGGGTGTGCTCAAGCCCGGCGCCACGATTATTGAACCTACCTCGGGCAACACGGGCGTTGGCCTGGCCGTGGTGGCGGCAGTCAAGGGCTACAAACTGGTGCTGGTGATGCCCGAGTCCATGAGCATCGAGCGCCGCCGCCTGATGCTGGCTTACGGGGCCAGTTTTGACCTGACCCCGCGCGAAAAAGGCATGACTGGCGCGATTGCCAGAGCCAAAGAATTGGTGGCGCAAACGCCGGGCGCGTGGATGCCGTCGCAGTTTGACAACCCGGCCAACATCGACATTCATGCGCGCACCACGGCGCTGGAGATATTGGCCGACTTCCCGAATGGTGTGGACTACTACATCACCGGCGTGGGCACGGGCGGGCATTTGACCGGTGTGGCGCAGGTGCTCAAGGCCAAGTTTCCGAATACCAAAGTATTTGCGGTGGAGCCCACTGCGTCGCCGGTTATCAGCGGCGGCAAGCCGTCGCCGCACCCGATTCAAGGCATTGGCGCGGGGTTTATTCCGGCAAATCTGGATGTCGCGTTGCTTGATGGCGTGATTCAGGTCGACGGCGATGCCGCCAAAGACTTTGCCCGCCGCAGCGCGACTGAGGAAGGCTTGTTGGTCGGCATTTCGTCAGGCGCCACGCTGGCGGCGATTGCGCAAAAACTGCCGGAGATTCCAGCGGGCAGCACGGTGCTGGGGTTTAACTACGACACCGGCGAGCGGTATTTGTCAGTTGAAGGCTTCTTACCTTGAACCGAGCTGAGTTATTGGCAGCTTTTGATACGCTGCTGCAACCCGAGCGCTTCAAAGACTACGGCCCGAACGGCTTGCAGGTTGAGGGCAAGGCCGACGTACGCAAAATCGTCTCGGGCGTTACGGCCAGCCTGGCGCTGATTGAAGCGGCGGTGGCCGCCAATGCCGACGCGATTTTTGTGCACCACGGCCTGTTCTGGCGCGGCCAGTCGGGCACAGTCACAGGCTGGATGAAGCAGCGCCTGGCGCTTCTGCTCAAGCACGACATTAACCTGTACGCTTACCACCTGCCGCTAGACGCCCACCCCGAGCTGGGCAACAACGCGCAGCTGGGTTTGCAGCTGGGTTTAACGGCTACGTCGCGCTTTGGTGAGCAGAACTTGGGTTTTATGGGCGGCAAAATGGATGGCAGTAGCTTCGAAAGTGCTTTTGAGCTATCAGAACACGTCAAATCGGTACTAAATAGGCCTGTAGCCCATATTTTACAGGCGCGATCAGCTATAAAAAATATAGCGTGGTGCACCGGTGGTGCGCAGGGCTATTTTGAAGCCGCCATTGCCGCTGGCGCTGATGCGTTCATTACCGGCGAAATCTCAGAACCCCAAGCCCATTACGCGCGGGAAATGAATGTGACCTTCATCGCTTGCGGCCACCATGCGTCCGAGCGCTACGGCGCGCCGGCCGTGGCCGCGCATGTGGCCGGCCAATTTGGCTTGGCGCATGAATTTATTGATATTGACAACCCGGCATGAGCCAGCTCAATTCCAATCCCATCCTCATCACCATGGGCGATGCGGCCGGCATTGGCCCCGAGATCATCGCCAAAGCGTTTCGCGACCATCCCCTTGATGTAGCTAGGTGCCTGGTAGTAGGCGATGTGCCCACCATGCGCCGCGCCGCTGCGTTTGTGGCGATGCCGCTGGCGCTGCCGGTGGCCGAGTTCGATTCGATTGGCGATTTTGCAGGCTGTGACTTGCCGCCACGCTGCATTCCGGTACTACAAAAATGTGAGCTGCTTGCGCCCGTATCTATTGGGCTGGTAAGCGGTTTGGCAGGCCAGGCGGCGGCGGATTGCATTGTGTGGGCCGCCCAGGCGGTACTAAACGGCCAAGCTGGCGCGATGGTCACCGCGCCCATTCACAAAGAAGCGTTGGCAGCTGCAGGCGGCTGGGCAGCGCAGTTCCCTGGCCATACCGAAATGCTGCAATTTGAGGCCGCCAAGTTCATGGGCAAGTCCGTGCAAGACCTGCCGGTGCGCATGATGCTGGCCAATGACGAGCTGAAAACCGTGCTGGTCAGCATTCATATGTCGCTGCGGCAGGCGATTGAGGCCGTGACGTTTGACAACATTTTGCAAACTCTGCGCATCACCCACGCGGCTTTAGGCAAGACGCTAGGCCGGCCACCACACATTGCCGTAGCAGGCTTGAACCCTCATGCGGGCGAGGGCGGATTGTTTGGGTTTGAGGAGCAAACCATCATTGCGCCAGCCATGGCAGCAGCCCGGGCAGAAGGTCTCAATGTAAGTGGTCCCTTCGCGCCAGACACCGTGTTTATGCGGGCCAGAGCCAAAAACGGGCAAGCAGGCGAGTTCGATGTGGTGGTGGCGATGTACCACGACCAGGGCTTGATTCCGGTCAAGTATTTAGGGGTAGAGCAGGGCGTGAACGTCACGCTGGGCTTGCCACTGGTGCGCACCAGCCCAGACCACGGCACAGCGTTTGACATCGCAGGCACTGGCAAAGCCGATGCTGCCAGCCTGGTGGCGGCGATTCGCATGGCGCGGCGGCTGGCTGGCTAAAACACTTTGCAAGTGCCTTAAAACGCTTAAAAATGCTTAAAAAGGCAATAAAAAAGAGCTGCGACCCAACAAAAATCAGGCGCGAGCAGCTCTTTTATTAATAGCAACCGAAGTTGCCAGGCGATTATTTTTTGAGGCTGTCGCGAATCTCGCGCAGCAGCATTACGTCTTCAGGCGTTGCGGCAGGTGCCGCGGCAGGTTCAGCTTTCTTCATGCGATTGAATGCTTTGACCATTTGAAAAATGATGAAGGCCAAAATCAGGAAATTCAGCGCAATGGTAATGAAGTTGCCGTACGCAAACACCGTTGCGCCAGCTTCGGTCAAGGTCTTGTAGGTCATCGCGACAGGCGAGCCGTCTTTACCGTTGGGCACTGCGCCCAGCAAAATAAACTTGTTCGAAAAGTCCAAACCACCAAAAATCCAGCCCACAACGGGCATCACCAGGTCTTTGACCATCGAATCGACAATTTTGCCGAAAGCTGCACCAATAATGACACCTACAGCAAGGTCAACTACGTTGCCCTTGACCGCGAAATCGCGAAATTCTTGCATCATTCCCATAGTTTTCTCCAGTAAATAGTTATGTGCCGATAATGACTACTTTGGCATTATCTGACGGCATGATTATGCTTTTATTTACAAACTGCAAAAGCGGGGGTTGTTAAAGTTTGCGCCACATTAAAGGCACACACAAAACCCGAGTAAAGGCCAAGCCCACAAGCCCCGCACGTTGAAATGCCGGGTGTCGCTCCGCTACAATTCATAAAAATTATTTTTACAGTCAGTTTCAAGCACGATCTTGAAGGAAAACAATGGCCGAAATTAGCGCAAGCGCGGGCACAAGCCCGGCGCCTTTAGACAAAGACAAAAGAAATTGGATGGTCGCTACGGCGGTCGTGGGTGGTGCAGGCGTAGCCGCAGTAGCAGTGCCTTTCGTCAGCACTTTCACGCCGTCAGAGCGAGCCAAGGCCGCTGGCGCCTCGGTTGAGGTGGACATTTCCGCCCTCAAACCCGGTGAAAAACTCACCATTGAGTGGCGCGGCAAACCGGTTTGGATTCTCAAGCGCTCGCCTGAACAAGTCGCGGCGCTGCCTAAACACGATGGATTGTTGGCTGACCCCAAGTCGCTGCGCAAACCAGGCGAGCTCACTCCGGTTTACGCGCGTAACGAAGGCCGCTCAATCAAGCCAGACACGTTGGTGGTGGTGGGTATTTGTTCGCACCTGGGTTGCTCTCCGTCTGACAAACTCACCGCTGGCCCGCAACCCTCGCTGCCGGACAACTGGGCGGGCGGCTTTTTGTGTGCCTGCCACGGCTCAACGTTTGATGTTGCTGGCCGCGTTTACAAAAACAAGCCTGCGCCAGACAACCTTGAAGTTCCCCCGCACATGTACCTTTCAGACACCCGGCTGCTGATTGGTGAAGATAAAAAGGCCTGAAAACGATTCGATATCAACGTTTTCAAAAGACCAAGCCGCCCGTGCTTGAAGTCCTTGCTGATTTTTGTGAGCTTTCCAGCTTCCAGCAAAAACATCAGACCTGATTCACGCAAAAGCTAAAAACACTTTCGATACAGGACATCTCATGGCAGCCCAATTCAAAGAAATTTCCCCCGACGCACCTATCGGCGCCAAAGCGCTGAACTGGCTAGACAATCGCTTCCCCGCCAGTAAGCTGTACAACGAGCATTTGGGCGAGTATTACGCGCCGAAAAACTTCAATATTTGGTACGTGTTTGGCGCTTTAGCCATGTTGGTGCTGGTGATCCAGATTGTGACCGGCATCTTTTTAACCATGCACTACAAACCCGATGCAGCGCAAGCGTTTGCCTCGGTTGAGTACATCATGCGCGACGTGCCATGGGGCTGGTTGATTCGCTACATGCACTCTACTGGCGCATCGGCGTTTTTTGTTGTCGTGTACCTGCACATGTTCCGAGGTCTGATTTACGGCAGCTACCGCAAGCCGCGTGAATTGATTTGGGTGTTTGGCTGCGCGATTTTCTTGTGCCTGATGGCCGAAGCCTTCATGGGTTACCTGCTGCCATGGGGCCAAATGAGCTACTGGGGCGCGCAGGTAATCGTCAATTTGTTTGCTGCTATTCCTTTCATCGGCCCCGATTTGGCGCTGCTGATTCGCGGTGACTACGTGGTGGGCGACGCAACGCTGAACCGCTTTTTCGCTTTCCACGTGATTGCAGTGCCGCTGGTGCTGCTCGGCTTGGTGGCGGCGCACATCATCGCTTTGCATGAAGTGGGTTCTAACAACCCTGACGGCGTTGAAATCAAGGCTGCAGGCGCTCCAAAAGACGCCAAAGGTCATCCGCTCGACGGCATTCCTTTCCACCCCTACTACACCGTGCACGATATTTTTGCGGTCAGCGTGTTTTTGCTGGTGTTCACCGGCATCGTGTTTTTGGCGCCTGAGCTGGGCGGCTACTTTCTCGAATACAACAACTTCATTCCGGCTGACCCGTTAAAAACGCCAGCGCACATTGCACCGGTTTGGTACTTCACGCCTTACTACTCGATGCTTCGCGCCATCACCAGCGAAATGATGTACGTCATGATGGCTTGCACGTTGGCAGGCGCCGGCTTGATCATTTCTCGAGTCAAAATGGCCAGCGTTTTCAAAATGGTGATTGCCGGTGCTGCAATTGCCGCTACCGCCGCCATGTGGTTCATTGATGCCAAGTTTTGGGGCGTTGTAGTAATGGGCGGCGCGGTCATGATTTTGTTTGCCTTGCCTTGGCTCGACAACAGTGAAGTCAAGTCCATTCGCTACCGCCCATCATGGAACAAGTACCTCTACGGTGCATTCATCTTCATGTTCTTTGTGCTCGGTTACCTGGGCATTCAGGCCCCGGGCGTATGGGGCAAAGTGGCTGGTCAAGACATCGCCGAACGCGTGTCGCAATTGTTCACATTGGGCTACTTCGGGTTTTTCCTGCTGATGCCGTGGTGGAGCCGCCTGGGTGAGTTCAAGCAAGTACCCGACCGTATTATTTTTGCTGGTCACTGAGTCAAAACATCCGTTATGAAAAAAATTCTAATCAGTTTGTTGCTGGCCGCCGGATTCGTAGGTGGTGCAGTAGCCTCCAGCGAAGGAATTGCTTGGGACAAAGCGCCTAGCAAAACGAACGACATGGTGGCCCTGCAAAATGGCGCCAAAGTTTTTGTCAACTATTGCCAAAACTGCCATGCTGCGGCTTACATGCGATTCAACCGCTTGAAAGATCTTGGCCTGACCGAGCAGCAAATCAAAGACAATTTGCTGTTCAGCACCGACAAAATTGGTGACACCATGAAGGTGGCCATGGACGTTAAAAATGCCAAAGACTGGTACGGCGTGGTGCCGCCTGACCTGACGCTGGTTGCGCGTTCACGTTCTGACCTCGGCAAGGGTACCGGCGCCGATTACATCTACACCTACCTGCGTACTTACTACCGCGACGAAACCAAGCCGTCCGGCTGGAACAACCTGGCCTACCCCAATTCGGCGATGCCGCATGTGTTTTGGGAGCTGCAAGGTGAGCGCAAACCGGTATACGAAGAAGTGACAGAACACGGCAAAAAAGTGTCAGTTGTCAAAAGTTGGCAGCAGGTCACGCCTGGCACCCTAACGCCGCTCCAGTACGACCAGTCGATGGGAGATTTGGTGGGTTATTTGCAGTGGATGAGCGAGCCCGTCCAAAACAATCGGGTGCGAATTGGCATCTGGGTTTTATTGTTTTTACTGATCTTGACATTTGCGGCTTGGCGTCTGAATGCGGCGTTTTGGAAAGACGTCAAGTAAAATCAGCGTTTAACCAAATCGGCGTCATGCGCGCCGTTCGGCTTATCTTCAGTGGAAGGCATCAGGTTCAAAAAACCTTGGCCTCCACTTTTTTGTTTTCAGGAGTTCAAATAACATGATGGTTTTATATTCAGGCACGACCTGCCCTTTTTCGCATCGCTGCCGCTTTGTATTGTTTGAAAAAGGTATGGATTTCGAAATCCGCGACGTCGACCTTTACAACAAGCCAGAAGACATCAACGTGATGAACCCCTATGGCCAAGTGCCGATTTTGGTCGAGCGCGATTTGATTTTGTACGAATCCAACATCATCAACGAGTACATCGACGAGCGTTTTCCGCACCCACAACTGATGCCCGGTGACCCGGTTGACCGCGCGCGAGTCCGCTTGTTTTTGCTGAACTTTGAAAAAGAGTTGTTTGTGCATGTCAGCACGCTGGAGTCACGCGCGTCAAAAGGCAACGACAAAGCGCTTGAAAAAGCCCGCTCGCACATCAAAGATCGGCTGACACAGTTGGCTCCGATATTTTTGAAGAACAAATACATGTTGGGCGACAATTTTTCGATGTTGGACGTCGCGATTGCACCGCTGCTGTGGCGCCTTGACTACTACGGCATCGACCTGTCGAAAAACGCAGCGCCGCTGCTCAAGTACGCCGAGCGTATTTTCTCAAGGCCCGCGTACATCGAAGCGTTGACCCCGTCTGAAAAGGTGATGCGCAAGTAGGTATGGCCCCCACGCTTTTCACTTCGTGTCATGCGCTGCCCCCCGTGGGTGCCGCTGCGCCTGAGGTCTGGCAAAGCCAGGCCCGCGGCCCCTGTTTGAAGGGCGCGGTTCAGTTCAGCCTTGTCATTGCGTTTTTGGTGGCGAGCTGAGGTGACTAACATCATGAATGCGCCGGACACCACCTCAACTCGTCCCTACTTGATACGGGCGTTGTACGAGTGGTGTACCGACAATGGTTTGACGCCTTACGTCGCTGTTGCCGTGGACGAAACGGTGCAAGTGCCGCGCGAATATGTCAAAAACAATGAAATTGTTTTGAACATTAGTTTTGATGCGACTTCTTCGTTAAAACTCAGCAACGACTTCATTGAGTTCAAGGCGCGCTTTGCGGGGAGTTCGCGCGAGATCATGGTGCCGATAGGTCGGGTTATAGCCATTTATGCACGTGAAAACGGACAAGGAATGTCTTTCCCGATGGGCATTGCGGCCTCGCCGCAAGCCGATGCTGGCAAAGAGCCAGATACCAAGCCCGGATCGCCTGCGCCACTGGTGGTCGTGGGCGAATCAAGTGCTGACCGAGCGCTCGAGAACAAGGTGGTTCAGTTGGTGCTCGGCGAAAATTCAGCTGCTGTTGACAACGGTAGCGACAGCACTGAAGGCAGCGGCGACGATTTACCAGAACCGCCCAAGCCGCAAAAAAGCGGCCGTCCATCGCTTAAACGAATCAAATGAGCCGCTTGGCCGTCCAGTCAAGCATCAGGACTCAAGTAAAATAATGAAGTGCCGATTTAGCTCAGTTGGTAGAGCAACCGCCTTGTAAGCGGTAGGTCATCAGTTCGATTCCGATAATCGGCACCACTTTTTTAGGCTGCTTGGCAGTCAAAGCTGCAACTCCTTGTTACGCTCTGGACGTTAGGATCTTCAGCCTTATTGAGGTAACGTCAACCCCCGCGCTGGTCAATCTGGACAACAGCAGCGGAGAGAGTTGGCGCAATTTTGCGGCGGCTGCATTCCCGTTGACTAGCAAGCACCACACCTGCCCGTCAATCGGGCCAGCTTTGATGGCTGGTTGCAACGCGACGGGTATGAGGGAATTTACTGCCTTCAACCTGGCAGATGATTCCTGGACAAGTTCCGCCAATTTCCCCAAGGCGGCCGAGTTTTCGACGGCTTGAGCAATAGGAACCGCGCGGCGAGTGGCTGCGTCGGTCAGTGGGCGGTAGTTGCGGTTCACAGCACGTTTTAAAGGATCACAAGTGCACTTGATTATCACGGATGCATGGTTGGCAAAAAGTCGCCCGATTTATCTCACAGGGCCGCGTTTGGTGGCCGCTGGTTTGGTGGCGTCGTTGGTGCTGATGCTGGTTGCGGCGGGACTTTACCACTGGGTGTTTTTAAAAGGCGCTCGGGAAGGGTGGCCCATCATTGGCTCTCTCGTCAAACTGGTCGTTAAAGACGAGTTTGAGCAACGTGACCGCTTCATGCGCGAAAACCTTGATGTCATGGCCAAGCGACTGGGCGAAATGCAAGCCAAAATGCTGCAGCTTGAGGCGTTAGGTGAGCGCGTTTCTGGTTTGGCGGGCGTTTCCCCAGCTGAAATCAAATCGCCTCTGGGAAGCGGCGGTGCGCTGGTTGGTAGCCGCTCACTCACGATGGACGAGTTGCAGGGCACGCTGGCAGACCTGGACAAACTCACAGATCAGCGTGTTGACCTCATGACGTTGATGGAATCACGCTTGTTTGATCTGAAAATTAAAAAACTTATGGTGCCCACCCAGCAGCCCGTGGTTGACAGTGTCTTGGGCTCGGCCTTCGGTTGGCGAATTGATCCGGTGAATGGTCGGTCGGCACTACACACGGGCCTGGACTTTCCGGCCGAACAAGGCTCACCGATCCTGGCCGCCGCAGGCGGTGTGGTGGTCACGGAGGAATATCACGCGGCTTACGGCAATATGGTGGAAATAGACCATGGCAACGATTTGCTGACCCGTTACGCGCATGCGTCCAAGACGCTGGTCAAAAAGGGCGACCTGATTAAACGTGGGCAGAAGATTGCCGAGGTTGGCTCGACAGGCCGCTCGACTGGCTCGCATCTCCATTTCGAGGTTTTGGTGCAAGGCGTATTTCAAGACCCTCAGAAATTTCTGCTGGCGGGCAAAAATTTGCCAACCGGTCTCATGGCGTCCGCCAAGCCATTGCCTGCTTCGCGCCAAGCTCAGAGCGAGCGTCAAAAATAGGGCCACGGCGGCGGTTAAAATCCACTGCTTTCGCATGGTTGAACTTTAGCTGTGCAGCCCCACCTGATTCCGTATTACTTAAGGGATTTCGGCCGCTTTGACTGTCTTCGGGGCAGTAGGGCGGCCTCGCATTTATGGCTACCACTTTCCTCACCAAAATCTTTGGCAGCCGCAACGACAGGCTTCTTAAAACTTACCGCAAGTCAATCGAGCGTATCAACGCATTAGAGCCAGAATACGAAAAGCTGGACGACGAGCAATTGCGAGCCAAAACGCAAGAGTTTAAAGATCGCGTGGCGGCTGGCGAAACGTTGGACCAGATCTTGCCCGAGGCTTTTGCAGTGGTGCGTGAAGGCAGCAAGCGTGCCATGAAAATGCGCCACTTTGACGTGCAGATGCTGGGCGGCATGTCGCTGCACAACGGCAAAATTTCCGAAATGGGAACCGGCGAAGGCAAAACCTTGACGTCAACCCTGCCGGTGTATTTAAATGCACTGACCGGAAAAGGTGTGCACGTGGTGACGGTCAATGACTATTTGGCCAATCGCGATGCGCGCTGGATGGGCAAGCTGTACAACTTTGTCGGGCTCACGGTCGGCATCAATTTGCCGAACATGGAGCGCTCAGAAAAACAGGCGGCCTACCGCTGTGACATCACCTACGGCACCAACAACGAGTATGGTTTTGATTACCTGCGCGACAACATGGTCTACGAGCCCGCAGACCGCGTACAGCGCGGGCTGAATTTCGCCATCGTCGACGAAGTAGATTCCATTTTGATTGACGAGGCCCGCACGCCGCTCATCATCAGTGGCCAGGCCGAAGACCACACCGCGATGTACATCGCCATGAACAAAGTGGTGCCCGAGCTGACCAAGCAAGAGGGCGAAGCTGATCCCCGCACTGGCGAGGGCGTTACCAAGCCCGGTGATTTCACGCTCGACGAAAAAACGCACCAAGTATTTTTAACAGAGCAGGGCCACGAAAACGCCGAGCGTATTTTGTTTGCCTTGGGCTTGATTCCTGAAGGCGCAACGCTGTACGACCCGGCCAACATTACTTTGGTGCATCATTTGTATGCAGCACTGCGGGCCAACCACCTCTACCACCGCGACCAGCACTACGTGGTGCAAGATAGCGAAAACGGCGGGAAAGAGATTGTGATTGTCGATGAGTTCACGGGCCGCCTGATGTCGGGCAGGCGCTGGAGCGACGGACTGCACCAAGCCGTTGAGGCCAAAGAGGGCGTGCAGATTCAGGCCGAAAACCAAACCCTGGCGTCGATCACTTTCCAAAACTACTTTCGCTTGTATGGCAAGCTTGCCGGCATGACTGGAACTGCGGACACTGAGGCGTTTGAGTTCTCGGAGATTTACGGCCTGGAGACCACCATCATCCCGCCGAATCGGGTCAGCAAGCGTGAAGACCAACTTGACCGCGTGTACAAAACCACGCGTGAAAAATACGAAGCCGCTATCAAAGACATTCGTGAATGTTACGAACGCGGGCAGCCCGTATTGGTCGGCACGACATCGATTGAAAATTCTGAAATCATTGACGAGCTCTTAACCAAAGAAAACCTGCCGCACCAAGTGCTCAATGCCAAACAGCACGCGCGCGAGGCAGACATCGTGGCGCAGGCCGGGCGTACCAAAATGGTTACCATCGCCACCAATATGGCAGGCCGCGGCACTGATATCGTGCTCGGCGGCAACGTGGAAAAGCGCATTGAAGCGGTGGAAGCCGATGACGCGCTGGATGCTGCTGCAAAAGAAAAAGAAATTGCTCGCCTGCGCGATGAATGGCTTGCCGAGCACGAGCAAGTCAAAGCGCTTGGCGGTTTGCGCATCATCGCGACCGAGCGCCACGAGTCGCGCCGCATTGACAACCAGCTTCGGGGTCGCTCGGGTCGGCAGGGCGACACCGGGTCATCGCGCTTTTATTTAAGCCTTGACGATTCGCTGATGCGTATTTTTGCTGGCGACCGGGTCAAGTCCATCATGGACAGGCTAAAAATGCCCGACGGTGAGGCGATTGAGGCCGGCATCGTGACCCGCAGCATTGAGTCCGCCCAGCGCAAGGTTGAGGCGCGCAATTTTGACGTGCGCAAACAGCTGCTTGAATACGACGACGTTGCCAACGACCAGCGCAAGGTTATTTACCAGCAGCGCAACGACATCATGGACGCGCCCAGCCTGTCGGCTCAGATCAAATCACTGCGCGAAGGTTGCTTTACTGATTTGACCCGGCAGTACGTGCCGGTTGAAAGCGTTGAAGAGCAATGGGATATTGCGGGCCTGGAAAAGGTTTTGCGCGATGAGTGGCAGGTTGAGCTGCCGCTCACAAAAGACTTGGAAAACGCCACCGCGATTACCGACGAGGATATCCTTGAAAAGGTTCTTGGCGCAACCAACGCCGCTTTCGCTGAAAAGCTTGCCTTGATTGGTGAAGAAAACTTTTTGCAGTTCAAACGCATGGTGCTGCTGCAAAGCATTGACACCCATTGGCGTGAACATTTAAGCTCGCTCGATTATTTGCGCCAAGGTATTCATTTGCGCGGTTACGCTCAAAAGCAGCCCAAGCAAGAGTACAAGCGGGAAGCTTTCGAGCTGTTTGGCCAGTTGCTCGACAGTGTAAAAAACGAAGTCACCAAAATATTGATGACGGTCCAGATTCAGTCTGGCGAGCAATTGAATCAAGCCGCAGAAGAAATTGAAAATCGGGGCGAAAGCATTGCCAACGTCACCTACACCGCACCTACTGAGTCGGGTGACGTCGAAACGCGTGTTGATGAGGACACGCAGCGGGTTGCACAAAACTCAGCGTTGCCCGCAGAAGTCATGCAGCGCACCGGCCGCAATGACCCGTGTCCCTGCGGTTCGGGTAAAAAATTCAAGCAGTGCCACGGCAAGCTAAGCTGAATTTACTTAACTTTCCTGAAAGACAGTCCATGCCAGTGAATTTTGTTGCAACACCGGCAACCGACCTGCATGCTGTGCCCGGTGTGCGCTGGGGCATCACCGAAGCAGGCATTCGCAAAGCCTACCGCAAAGACCTGGCAGTGCTGCTGATTGATGAAGGTGCATCTGTAGGTGGAGTCTTTACACAAAACAAGTTTTGCGCAGCGCCGGTGCAAATTTGCCGAGAGCACTTAGCAAAAAATAAGGGCCAAAATTTCGGCATTCGCGCCATAGTCGTAAACACTGGAAACGCCAATGCTGGTACCGGTGCCGACGGCTTGACCCGCGCCCAAGCCACTTGCATAGCGCTGGCGCGTGAGCTGAATGTTTCCCCTGAGCAAATTTTGCCGTTTTCAACTGGCGTGATCATGGAGCCGCTGCCGTATGAGCGGATTGAAGCGGGTCTGGCGGCTGCCATTGCCAACGCCAAGCTAGA